>NZ_JBFAET010000003.1:0-163330 GCF_040642095.1 Streptomyces sp. NPDC020362 | reverse complement strand
GTGTTGTCTTTTTTTACCCTCCCCCGCCCCCCCCCCACCCCCCAACACCCCTCCCCCCCGCCCGGGCGCGGCCCCCCCCCCCCCCCCCCCCCCCCCCCCCCGCTGCGGGGGGAAGCACCTGAGCGATTTTTTTACGACGGGGGAATCGCGTCAGGCACTGCGGGGGGTGGCCGAGATGGTCGTCAGGTCCGGTTCCTCCGGCTCCGCAAGCCGATGGTCCCGTTGGTCCAGGTTCACAAAGATCATGCCGTAGCGGATGGCACACCGCACCGGCTGCGGAGCCCCGCGGGGCTTGCGCAGGCACCGGTACGCGCGCACGTCCTCGTCGTCGTCCCGGGTGACGACGACCGGCTCGCCGAACACCGTCACCATCAACGAGTCACCGCTGTGGGGGATGGCGGTGACCAGGTCGATGAAGTGCCAGCCCGAGCGGTAGGCAGTGGCCATTTCCCGTCGGAAGGAACGGTCGTCTGGAGGCGTCGTCATGTCAGCCCCACTGGGTGTCGTCCGGGGTGACCGCCACGTCCTTGTCGACAGCCCCACCGACCTTCACCACACCCCACTGGGTGTCGCCCGCCCGCACGTCGTCCTTCGCAGTGGAGAGGCCATTCAGCGTTCCGAAGGCCACAACGGCTGAGAAGGCGGCGACAAGCACCGAGCGAAGCATTCTCTTACGCATAGTCGGCTTCGTCCTCACTTGAAGGTCCCCTCTTCCCCCGTCGGATAAGACGATGGCTCATTCAGGCACGTCATGACCACACAATCAGTGCATCATGTTCCTGCATGTTCAGGACCCTGGGGGGTGGCGATTTGACAATAAATCCGACAGAAGCGACGCATCCCCACGCCATCACCGAACTGTGCGAGGAAGGAAGGCGTCTCTACGCCAACGCACTGCGCACCGGGCGTGTCGCCCGCGCGGACGTGGAGGCCGCTCCCTGCCTGATGGAGTTCGCTCTCCTGCACGCCGATCCCGATGACGCCAACTGGCTCCGCCCGGTTCCCCCTTCGGTGGCCCTGACCCAGCGGCTCATGCCGATCGAGCGCGAGATCTCCGAGCGCAGACACACGTCCATGGAGATCGCCAACGTCTTCGAGCCCTTCATGTCGCTCACCTCCGAGGTCGCGGCCCCCACCCACGCGATCACCGTGCTGGAGGGCCTGGACCGCATCAACGCGGCCCTCGACCTGGCCACGGCGCAGTGCCAGAACGAGGTGCTGACCATCCAGCCGAGCCACCGCCACGCCCAACGCAGGGTCATCGAGGGCCTGGAGCGCGACAGGACCCTGGTCGAGCGCGGCGTCCGGATCCGGACCCTGTACCAGCACACCGCCAGATACATCCCCGAGCGACTCGCCTACGTGGACCAGTTCGCCAACGGCAAGGCGGAGTACCGCACCATCGACGAACTGGTCGAACGCCTCATCATCTGCGACGAATCCGTCGCCTTCATCCCCATAAGGGACGACCGGCAGGTCGCCCTCGAGCTGCGCCACCCGGGTCTCGTGCGCTACCTGATCAAGGTCTTCGAGTTCATGTGGAGCCGCGCGGTCCCACTGAGCGCAGGCAGCCCCTACGAAACCGCCCCCGGCGGCATCACGGACATCCAGCACTCCATCGCCAAGCTCCTGATCGAGGGCCACGTCGACGAGGCCATCGCCCGCCGTCTGGGCATGAACGTCCGCACCTGCCGGGCGCACATCGCCAAGCTCGCCCAGGTCCTCGGCAGCGGCAGCCGCGCCCAGCTCGGCTACCTCATCGCCCAGTCGGGGATCCTGGACAAGGACACCTCGCGGCCGGTGCCGGACGACCGGCAGTGAACGGCATACCCAGGGGGCCGCGCCGATGACCTCGGCGCCGCACCCCGAGCACGGCACGCAGGGGGTGTGCCCGGCGGGATCGGAGCTGTACGAACATGCTCTGCGCGAGGGGTGGATCAGCAGCGCGGAGGCCGCGGCCGCACCCTGCCTGCTGGAGTTCGGGCTGCTGCAGCCCACCGTCGAGGACATGAACCGGCTGGAGCCCGTCGCCGCGGCCGTCGCCCTGCACGACCTGCTGCGGCGCTCGGCGGAGCACATCGCCGACGAGCGACGACGCGAGGCCCACGTCGCCAAGACCTTCGAACCGCTGCTGCGGGCGAGTGCCGGACTCGCCGGAACCGCCGGCGAAGAGCCGACGATCCGCGTGCACGGCGGCATCGACCGCATCAACCAGGCCGTTTCGCTCGCCCTGGCCGACGCCTCGGCGGAGTCCCTGACGATACAACCGCACGTCTCCCACACGCAGATCCACCCCGACCTGCATGCCCGGGCCATGGAACGCGACCAGGCCCTGCTCGACCGCGGCGGCCGCATCCGCGCCCTCTACCAGCACACCCTGCGCCACGCGCCCACCGTCCACTCCCGCTACGAGCAGCTACACGGCGACGTCGAGGCCCGCACCCTGGACGAGGTCACCGAACGACTCCTCGTCTTCGACCGGACCGTGGCCTTCATCCCCGCGAGCGAGGACCGCACCCTCGCCCTGGAGATCCGCCACCCCGCCATCGTCGGCCACCTGGCGACGGTCTTCGACCGGCTCTGGCGGCTGGCCACCCCCATGTACCCCGAGGCAGTCCACAAACCCTCGCTCGACGGCGTCACCCCCCGTCAGCGTGCCATCGCCGCCCTGCTCGTCGAGGGCCACACCGACTCCGCCATCGCCGACCGCCTCGGCATGAACGTCCGCACCGCCCGCGTCCACATCGCCAGACTCGCCGCCACCCTCGGCAGCGGGAGCCGCGCACAACTCGGCTATCTCATCGGCGAGTCCGGCATCCTGAAGAAGGAGGCGGAAGTGGACGAGGAGGAGGCGGCCAAGTGACGGCGGGCCCGCACCGGGAACACGCGGCCGACGAGCTGTGCACAGCCGGGGCGAAACTGTACGCAAAAGCCCTGCGGGACGGGCGCCTGCGCGCCGACCAGGCCGCCCAGGCGCCCTGCCTGACCGGCTCCGGCCTGCTGCACCCGGCCCCCGACGACCCCGCCCGCCTCGAACCCGTCACCCCCGCCGCCGCCCTCAACCGGCTGCTGCGCGGCTCCCGGACCCGGATCGCCGACGAGTACCGGCGCGAGGAACGGCTGGTGGAGCTGCTGGAACCGCTGATGCGGACGGCCGGGCCGCAGACCGCGGGCGCCACCACCGAGACCCCGATGCTGCGCCTGCACAGCGGCACCCAGCGCATCAACCAGGCCCTGACCGAGGCGATGGAGGAGGCCCACCAGGAAGTCCTGTGCATCCAGCCGCACTCCGGACTCGCCGGTGCGCGCGGCGAAGCCGCCCATGGGACCGCCTTCCGCCGTGACCAGGGACTGCTCGACCGCGGCGGCCGCATCCGGACGCTCTTCCAGCACACGGTGGTCCATCTCCCCGCCGTCCACGGCTACAACGAACGGCTCACCGGCGACACCCAGGCCCGCTGTCTGGACGAGCTGACCGACCGGCTCATCGTCATGGACCGGCAGGTGGCCTTCGTCCCGGCCGACGAGGACGGCACGCTCGCGCTGGAGGTCCGCCATCCCGCGCTGGTCGCCTACCTGGCGACGACGTTCGACCGGCTGTGGCGGCTGGCCACCCCGATGTACCCCGAGGCCGTCCAGCGCCCCACCCTGAACGGCGTCACCCCCCGCCAGCGCGCCATCGCCGCCCTCCTCGTCGAAGGCCACACCGACACCGCCATCGCCGACCGCCTCGGCATGAACGTCCGCACCGCCCGCGACCACATCGCCCGGCTGGCGGCCACACTGGGCAGTGAGAGCAGGGCCCAACTCGGCTACCTGATAGCGCGGTCCGGGATGCTCGAACCGGAGGAGGCGGGCACATGAGTCACTGCCGGCACGGGATCGAGGAGCTGTGCGACGCGGGTGCCAAGCGCTACGAACAGGCGCTGCGGGACGGCAGCCTGCGCACCGAGGACGCGGCGGACGCCCCCTGCCTGACCGACCTGGGGCTGCTGCACCCGGCCATCGACGACCTCGGCCGGCTCGAACCCGTCGCCCCCGCAGCCCTGCTGAGCCACCTCCTGCGCGGCTCCCGCGCCCGCATCGCCGAGGAACGCCGCCGCGAGGACCGCCTGTTGGCGCTGTTCGATCCCCTGCTGCACGGCGGGCCGGAGCACGGCCCGCACACCGACACCCCCACCCTGCGCATCCTCACCGGCACGGACCGCATCAACGGCGCCATCAGCGACGCCACGGCCGAGGCGACCCACGAAGTGCTCTGCGTCCAGCCCAACGTGCACTACCACAACGAGCGCGGCCGGGCCGCCCAGGCGGTCGCCATGGACCGCGACCAGGCGGTGCTCGACCGCGGCGCCCGCATCCGCACCCTCTACCAGCACACCCTGCGCCACGCACCGCTCGTCCTCGCCCGGTACGAGCAGCTGCGCGGGGACGCGCAGGCACGCACCCTGGACGAGCTGCCGGACCGGCTCATCCTGATCGACCGTACGGTCGCCTTCGTCCCGGCGGGCGAGGACGGACGGCTCGCCCTGGAGGTGCGCCACCCGGCGCTGCTCCGGTTCTTCGCGACGGCCTTCGACCGGCTGTGGCGGCTGGCCACGCCCATGTACCCCGAGGCCGTCCAGCGCCCCACCCTGAACGGCGTCACCCCCCGCCAGCGCGCCATCGCCGCCCTCCTCGTCGAAGGCCACACCGACACCGCCATCGCCGACCGGCTCGGCATGAACGTCCGCACCGCCCGCGTCCACATCGCCAAACTCGCCACCACCCTCGGCAGCGAGAGCCGCGCACAACTCGGCTACCTCATCGCCCGGTCGGGGATCCTCGACCCGGAGGAGACCGCCCGGTGAACCACTGCAGACACGGACCCGAGCAGCTGTGCCCGGCCGGCGCGAGACGGTACGAACAGGCGCTGCGCGAGGGCCGCATCAGCGCCGTGGAGGCCGCCGACGCCCCCTGCCTGACCGACCTGGGGCTGCTGCACCCGGCCCTCGACGACCCTGACCTGCTGGAGCCGGTCTCCCCCGCCGCGGCCCTGCACCGGCTGCTCAGCGGCTCGGCGGCGCGCATAGCCGACGAACGGCGGCGCGAGGAGCGGCTGGTGGAGCAGTTCGAGCCGCTCATGCGGATCGGCACACCGAGCGCCGCGGGCCCCGGCCCGGACAACCCGGTGCTGCGGCTGCACAGCGGGACCGAGCCGATCAACCGGGCCATCACCGAAGCCATGGCCGGGGCCGCCGAGGAGATTCTCAGCATCCAGCCGCACGCAGGGCTCACCGGCCCGCGCGGCGAGGCCGCCGCGGCGGCCGCCCTGGCCCGCGACCAGGCGGTGCTCGACCGCGGCGCCCGGATGCGCGGTCTCTACCACCACAGCCTGCGCCATCTGCCCGCCGTGTACGGCGGATTCGAGAAGCTGCGGGGCGACCTCCTGGCCCGGGGTCTGGACGAACTGCCGGACCGGCTGATCGTCATCGACCGCACGGTGGCGTTCCTGCCGGCGGGCGAGGACGGACGGCTCGCCCTGGAGGTACGGCACCCGGCGCTGCTCGCGTACTTCGTCACGACGTTCGACCGGCTGTGGCGGCTGGCCACCCCGATGTACCCCGAGGCCGTCCAGCGCCCCACCCTGAACGGCGTCACCCCCCGCCAGCGCGCCATCGCCGCCCTCCTCGTCGAAGGCCACACCGACACCGCCATCGCCGACCGCCTCGGCATGAACGTCCGCACCGCCCGCGTCCACATCGCCAAACTCGCCACCACCCTCGGCAGCGAGAGCAGGGCCCAACTCGGCTACCTCATCGCCCGGTCGGGGATTCTTGATCGGGAATCGTGAGCGCGGCGGGCGCGGTCGGCGGGCCGGCGTGCTGGAGCTGGTCCAGGCCCACCTGGGCGATGCGCACGCCCAGCTGGGTACGGCTCGCCGCGCCGAGGGTGTCCGACAGGCGGGCGATATGGGCCCGGCAGGTACGGACGCTGATCCCGAGCCGCTCGGCGATCACCGCGTCCTGGTGGCCCTCCGCGAGCAGCGCCGCGATGGACCGCTCACGGTGCGAGATGCCCTCGACGCCGCTGTCGGGGAGGGCGGCCGTCAACGGCAGTGCCAGGCGCCACAGACGTTCGAAGACGGTCACCAGGTACTCGACCAGGGCCGGGTGGCGCAGCTCCAGGGCCATCGTGCGCTCGGTGTTGGCGGGGATGAACGCGACGGTGCGGTCGAACAGGATCAGCCGGTCGATGACCTCGTCGAGGGTGCGCGCCTCGACCGTGTCACCCATCAGCTCCAGGTAGTTGAGGAGCCCCTGCCCGTGCCGGGCCACGTGGGTGTACAGGGCGCGCATGTGCACGCCCCGGCCGCGCAGGGCCACCGCGCGGTGCATTCCCTCGGTCAGCTCGGCCTCCCGCCGGATGCCGCCGGGCTGCACGATCAGCACCTCGCTGGTGCACGCCTCGGTCGCCTCGTCCATCGCGGCCTGGATGCGGGAGAGCCCGTCCAGTACGCGGATGGCCGCGCCCTCGCCCGGTGCGGACAGCGCCTGCAGCTGGCGGCCGAGGCCGGCGTACCACTCGAAGGCGGCCACCGCCGAGCCCACCCGCCGCTGGCTCTCGCGGACCTCGTCGTACACCCCGCGCAGCAGCCGGGTCATCACCTCCGCAGGGGAGGTCGGCACCAGCCAGTCCATGTCGTCGGGGTCGGGGTGCAACAGGGCCAGTTCCAGCAGGCAGGGCACCGGCTCCGCGTCCGTGCGCGGCACCCGTCCCCGACGCACGGCCCGGGAATACACACGATCCCCCGGCCCGCACAGCCGGTCGGCCCCGTGTGGATGCTCCTCCGTCCAGCGCCCGGCCATCGCCCATTCCACCCCCGGCTCGGTGCCACTTCCGCAGCGCAACTATGCGCGGCCGTGACCGGGTCCGCAACACGGCTCGCCCGACCATCGCCGCCGTTAACTGACGTTATGACCGGTTTTCTCCCGGCCTCCGCCCGTCGCATTGCAACAAGATGATGGTGGTGGCGCGATCGTCACCGGGGCATCGTTGTTCCCGCTTCCCCCGGGTGCATCAGCACCCGGAGCGGCCCCGGTCGGACTCCCCCCGTTCGGCCGGGGCCGTCGTATCGCGCTCACGGGGGTGGTGCGATACGAGAGGGCCGCTCAGGCACGTGACGCGGCGACCGTCGTAAACCCGCCGACGGTCGCCGCGTCTCGTGTTGTCTCCGGTTGTCCGCCGACCGCTCGCCGGCACGCCCGTCCCGCACGCGCGGGTGACGCCCGGCCCGCGCCCCGATCGACCGGGCCCGCGCCGCGATCGACCGGGCCCATGCGCGATCGGCCGGGCCGCGCCCGCCGCTTCGGCCCACCGCGCCGTCCGCCGAGCTCTTCAGCCCGCCGTCCGCATCGGACTGCGACGCGTATCGGCCCGTCGCCCGGTTCGGCCCGCCGCCCGCACCGGGCCGCGGCCCGGTGGAGGGCGGTCGCCTACTTCAGACCGGCCGTCGCGCAGGCGGCCTTGTACTTGGCGGTGCAGATGTCGCCGACGGTGTAGATCCCGTCCTCGAGGACCGTTTCCTTGATCCTGCTCTTGGTCAGCTCGGACACCTGGACCAGCTTGGAGGGGATGTCCTTGCTGGTCGGGCTGTCCACCTTGTCCTGAGTGAGGGCGTCGAACTGGATGTCCTTGCCCTGCACCTTGGTGACGGCCATCTGGGCGGCGGCCTCGGCCTCGTCCGGGTAGGACTTGTACACGCTCATGTACTGCTCGCCGGCGACGACCCGCTGCACCGCGTCCAGTTCGGCGTCCTGGCCGGTGATCGGGGGCAGCTTGGTGACACCGGCCGCCTCGAGGGCCTTGATGACGCCGCCGGCCATGCCGTCGTTGGCGGCGTAGACCGCGGCGATGTTGTTCTTGCCGATCTTGTTGATCGCCTCGGTCATTTCGGCCTCGGCGTTCTCCGGCTTCCAGTCCTTGGTGTCGAAGCTCGCCGCGATGTCCACCTTGCCGTTCAGCTCGGAGAGCGCGCCCTGCTTGAACTGCTTGGCGTTCGGGTCGGTGGGCGAGCCGTTCACCATGACGACCTTGTCGGAGGTGTCGACGCTCGACCCCAGGGCCGACAGCAGCGAGCGGCCCTGCACCTCGCCGACCAGCTCGTTGTCGAAGGAGATGTAGGCGTCGATCGGGCCCTCGGCCAGCCGGTCGTAGGCGATGACCGGAATGCCCGCGTCCTTGGCTTTCTTGACCTCGCCGGCGATGGCGTGCGAGTCGACCGCGTCGAGCAGGATGATGTCGGCCTTGTCGTCGATCATCTGCTGCATCTGGGCGGCCTGCCGGGCGGCGTCCGCGTTGGCGTTCGCGTACGCAACCTTGCCCTTCTGGTGGGTCAGCTCGGCGACCTTCTGCTTGATGATCGGGTAGTCGAACTTGTCGTAGCGCGTGTTCGCCTTCTCCGGCAGCAGCAGCCCGACGGTGACGTCGTTGCCCTTCGTCGGGCTCGCGCTCGCGCTGTCCCCCGTCGCGTCCAGCACGCCGCAGCCGGCGAGCGAGAGGGTCATCGTGGACGCGGCCACGGATATGGCGATACGACGCATTCGAGGGCTCACTTCAGGTGCGTTCCGGACGTGGGTGCAGCTTTACGACCCAGGTGTCTGAAAAGACAACTTGGAGCCACTACCCGGCGTCAAGACGAACTACTTAACGAGTGCGCAACAGCACGCTCCGCTGCACCTGTGAAGAAGCAACGGAATCGCCTCCAAACACTCTTTACGGACCCTCCATCCAAAGGGGAGTCCATGAGTTGGCAAAAGAGTCGACTCGATCGTGTGATCGAACAGACCTGGCCAACCGTGCGGCGCTCGGGAGCATGAACCCTCCGTCGTCCGTCTCCCTGGCGTACGACTCGTTCAGGGGCCGTGGCCGTGGCGTCCTGCGCCGCACCGCCGGTACGGACATGGCGGACCATCCGGGGGCGACGGGCGGGTGTTCGTCGAGTGGCACAGGGACGCGGCCCCGGACGCCACGGACGCGGCCGTCGGCCATGCGCCGGCCGCCGCGTCCGGCACCGGGGGCCGGCCGATGTGGATGATCGCGCTGGAGATGGCGGGCGACCTGCTCCCCGGCTGACCGCGCCCCCGCGGCAGGCCGGACGCCCGCACGGACGCGGCCCGGCGGACACCGGCCCCCCGCACAGGCAAGGGTCCGCAGACACCGGACCCTCACACAGGCAAGGGCCCGCAGACACCGGTACCCCCGCACAGGCAAGGGCCCGCGGACGGTGGACGTCCACGGGCCCTGTTGTTCGGCTGGGGTGCCGTCAGTCCGAGGACTGCTGCCGCTTCGGCCGCCACACCACCAGCGCGCTGGTCTGCTGCACCTCCTGGTACGGGACCAGGTCGCGCCGGTAGGAGGCGTGGACGGCGGCCTCGCGCTGCTGCATCGCGGCCGCCGCACCGTCCAGGGCCGACTGCATCTCCGCGACGCGGGACTGGAGCGCGGCGACCTGGTTCTCCAGTTCGATGATGCGCTTGATGCCGGCCAGGTTGATGCCCTCGGCCTGCGACAACTGCTGCACCTGACGGAGCAGTTCGATGTCGCGGGCCGAGTAGCGGCGGCCACGGCCGGCCGTGCGGTCCGGGGAGACCAGACCGAGGCGGTCGTACTGGCGCAGCGTCTGCGGGTGGAGTCCGGAGAGCTGGGCCGCCACCGAGATGACGTAGACCGGGGTCTCCTCGGTCAGTTCGTACGGGTTACGCCGACGGCCGTCCATCACCCTCAATCTCCCTTCGCGGCCTCGAACAGCTCCGCCCGCGGGTCCTCGCCCGCGGTCGCCTCGCGATACGCCTCCAGTGCGTCACGAGCCTTCCCCGACACGTCCTTCGGAACACTCACCTCGACGGTGACCAGCAGATCGCCGCGGGTGCCGTCCTTGCGGACCGCGCCCTTGCCCCGGGCGCGCATGGTGCGGCCGTTGGGCGTGCCGGGCGGGAGCTTCAGGGTGACGGCCGGGCCGCCGAGGGTCGGGACCCGCACCTCGCCGCCGAGACTCGCCTCCGCGAACGTCACCGGCACGGTGACGGTGAGGTTGTCGCCCTTGCGCCCGAACACCGGGTGCTCGCCGACGTGGACCATCACATACAGGTCGCCCGCCGGTCCGCCCCGCTCGCCGGGCGCTCCCTTGCCGCGCAGCCGGATGCGCTGGCCGTCGGTCACCCCCGCGGGGATACGGACCTGCATGGTCCGCGACGACTTGGCGCGCCCGCTGCCCTTGCACTCCAGGCAGGGGTGCTCGGCGATCAGGCCGCGGCCCTTGCAGTCGGGGCAGGGGTCGGTGAGCGAGAACCCGCCGCCCGAGCCCCGCGCCACCTGCCCGGTACCGACGCAGGTCGGGCACACCCGTGGGGTGCCGTTCTTGTCGCCGGTGCCCGAGCAGGCCTTGCAGGGCGCCTGGGAGGACATCCTCAGGGGCACCGTGGCGCCCTCGATGGCCTCCGTGAAACTCAGCGTGACCTCGGACTCGATGTCCTGGCCGCGCCGGGGCTGGGTACGGGTGCCCGAGCCACCGCCGCGGTTGAACAGGCCCCCGAAGACGTCACCGATGCCACCGCCGAAGCCTCCGCTCTGGGCGTTGCCCCCGCCTCCGAAGAGGTCGCCCAGGTCGAAGTTGTAGGAGCCGCCGGCGCCCGGCCCGGGGCGGAAGCCGCCGTTGCCGAACAGGGCGCGCGCCTCGTCGTACTCCTTGCGCTTCTTCGGGTCGCCGAGGACGTCGTTCGCCTCGGAGATCTCCTTGAAGCGCTCCTCGGCCTTGGCGTTGCCCTTGTTGGCGTCCGGGTGGAACTCGCGGGCGAGCTTCCGGTACGCCTTCTTGATCTCGGCCTCGGTGGCGTCCTTGGGGACGCCGAGGACCTTGTAGAAGTCCTTCTCGATGAAGTCCTTGGTGCTCATCCCCGACGTCCCTCCTTCCTGTCAGCGGTGATTACGTCAGCCCTCCTCCGGGCCACCGTTCTCCTTGTCGTCGGCGGCGCCGGTCGCCGAGCTCTCCTCGGCCTCCTCGGCCTTGACGGCCTGCGCGCCGGGCTGCGGCTCGGCGACGGCCACCCGCGCGGGGCGGATGGTGCGCTCGCCGATGCGATACCCGGGCTGCAGGATGGCCACGCACGTCGTCTCGGTGACGTCCGGCGCGTAGCTGTGCATCAGGGCCTCGTGGATCGTCGGGTCGAAGGGCTCGCCCTCCTTGCCGAACTGCTGCAGGCCCATCTTCGCCGCGACGGTCTCCAGCGACTCGGCCACCGACTTGAAGCCGCCGACCAGTTCCCCGTGCTCCCGCGCGCGGCCGATGTCGTCGAGCACGGGCAGGAGCTCGGTCAGGAGGTTCGCGATGGCGATCTCCTTGACCGCGATCCGGTCGCGCTCGACCCGGCGGCGGTAGTTCTGGTACTCGGCCTGGAGCCGCTGGAGGTCCAGGGTGCGCTCGTTGAGCGCCGTGCGTACCTGGTCCAGCTGGGCGACCAGGCCCGCGTCTGCTGCTACGTCCCCGGCCGGGGCCGCCCCCTCCTCGGGGGCGGCCTTCGGCTCGGCGTCGTCGGGGGTGGCGCCGGAGGGGACGTCGGGCTTCTCCTCGAAGCCCGGGGTCTCCTCCGTCACGCGGCACCGTCCTTGCGCTCGTCGTCCACGATCTCGGCGTCGACCACGTCGTCCTCGGCCTTCGGGGCCTCGGCACCGGCGGCACCGCCCGCGGCGGCCTGCCCGGCCTGGGCGTCGGCGTACATGGCCTGGCCCAGCTTCTGGGAGACGGCCGCGACCTTCTCGGTGGCGGTGCGGATCTCGGCGGTGTCCTCGCCCTTGAGCGCGGCCTTCAGCTCCTCGACGGAGGCCTCGACCTCGGTCTTGATCTCACCGGGGACCTTGTCCTCGTTGTCCTTGAGGAACTTCTCGGTCTGGTAGACCAGCTGCTCGCCCTGGTTGCGGGTCTCGGCGGCCTCGCGGCGGGCGTGGTCCTCCTCCGCGTACTTCTCGGCCTCCTGGCGCATCCGGTCGACCTCGTCCTTCGGCAGCGAGGAGCCGCCGGTGACGGTCATCTTCTGCTCCTTGCCCGTGCCGAGGTCCTTCGCGGTCACGTGCATGATGCCGTTGGCGTCGATGTCGAAGGCGACCTCGATCTGCGGGACACCACGCGGCGCCGGCGGCAGACCGGTCAGCTCGAACATCCCGAGCTTCTTGTTGTACGCCGCGATCTCGCGCTCGCCCTGGTAGACCTGGATCTGCACGGACGGCTGGTTGTCCTCGGCGGTGGTGAAGATCTCGGACCGCTTGGTCGGGATCGTCGTGTTCCGCTCGATGAGCTTGGTCATGATGCCGCCCTTGGTCTCGATACCGAGGGACAGCGGGGTCACGTCGAGGAGCAGGACGTCCTTGACCTCACCCTTGAGGACACCGGCCTGGAGGGCGGCGCCGATGGCGACGACCTCGTCCGGGTTCACTCCCTTGTTGGCCTCGTTGCCACCGGTCAGCTCCTTGACGAGCTCGGCGACGGCGGGCATACGGGTGGAGCCACCGACGAGGACGACGTGGTCGATCTCGCCGAGCGCGATGCCGGCGTCCTTGATGACGTTGTGGAACGGCGTCTTGCAGCGCTCCAGCAGGTCCGCGGTCAGCTGCTGGAACTGAGCGCGGGTCAGCTTCTCGTCCAGGTGCAGCGGGCCCTCGGCGGACGCCGTGATGTAGGGCAGGTTGATCGAGGTCTCGCTGGACGAGGACAGCTCGATCTTGGCCTTCTCGGCGGCCTCGCGCAGACGCTGCAGGGCCATCTTGTCCTTGGACAGGTCCACGCCGTGACCGGACTGGAACTGCTTGACCAGGTAGTCGACGACGCGCTGGTCCCAGTCGTCACCACCGAGGTGGTTGTCACCGTTGGTGGCCTTCACCTCGACGACGCCGTCGCCGATCTCCAGGAGGGACACGTCGAAGGTGCCGCCACCGAGGTCGAAGACGAGGATCGTCTGGTCGTCCTTGTCGAGGCCGTAGGCGAGCGCGGCCGCGGTGGGCTCGTTGACGATGCGCAGGACGTTCAGACCGGCGATCTCGCCGGCCTCCTTCGTCGCCTGGCGCTCGGAGTCGTTGAAGTAGGCCGGGACGGTGATGACCGCGTCCGTGACCTTCTCGCCCAGGTAGGCCTCGGCGTCCCGCTTCAGCTTCTGCAGGATGAACGCGGAGATCTGCTGCGGGTTGAAGTCCTTCCCGTCCAGCTGGATCTTCCAGTCGGTGCCCATGTGACGCTTGACGGACCGGATGGTCCGGTCCACGTTCGTGACCGCCTGGCGCTTGGCGACCTCGCCGACGAGCACCTCACCGTTCTTGGCGAAGGCGACGACGGACGGCGTGGTCCTGGCACCCTCGGCGTTGGTGATGACGGTGGGCTCGCCGCCCTCCAGAACGCTGACGACGGAGTTAGTCGTGCCCAGGTCGATGCCGACCGCACGTGCCATTTTTGATTCCTCCAGCTGACTTGAGTGGAACAGGCTCAAGTGTGCACGAGAGGATTCGTCCGGTCAACAGACCTGAGTCAGACAGACTCAACTCTTATCCGTTCCTTACACGCAACTGGCCGCTGACCTGCGTAGATGTATCCCGGCGAGGCGGTTGCGGCGGTTGAACAGGCACCCGAATGAGTACGAGCACGGCGAAGAGCGCCCCGCCGGCCACCCACAGCACGGCTCCCTTCGCCGTCCACCCGGTGTGCACGAGCACCCCCACGAGCACCGCGGAGAAGGAACCGGCCCCGAGCAGCACGACGGCCCCCTGGGGCGTGAGCCCGAGCCGCCGCAGCCGGTGCGCGAGATGGTCCGGGCCGCGCCTGAGCAGCGGCCGGCGGGCCGCCCCGCGCGCGACGACGACCAGCAGGAAGTCGGCGGCGGCCACGGCGCCGAGGCAGAACAGCACGCCCACGGTGGGCCCCAGTGCATAGCCCGCGCGCGTGAAGACGGCGGCCGAGGAGAGCAGGAACCCGGTGAACAGCGAGCCGCAGGCCCCGAGCCCGACCCGGGCGGGATGCCAGTTGTGCATCAGGAAGCCGGTGAGGGCGGCGGCGAAGACGCTGAGCAGCACGGCGAGCCCGTCCATCACCTCGGCGGCGGCGCAGACCCCCGCACCGAAGGCGGTGATCACCCCGACCGTGCCGGCCAGCCCGTCGGCATGGTCGAGCCCCTTGAAGGCGAGCGAGACGAAGACGATCCAGCCCACGGCCAGGATCCCGCCCCAGATGCCCGTCTCGTCGTACGGCACCACGCAGGCCGCCGCGACGGCCGTACCGGCGACCAGGACCCGCGCCCGCAGCCGCCACACGTCGGCGACCAGTCCGAGCAGGGCGATCCCGGCGCCGGCGACGAGCAGCCGCCCGACCCCGTCACCCAGCCGGGCCACCTTCGTCCACTCGCCCGCCCAGGAGACCAGACAGGTGACGGCCACGACGGCGAGCCCCCCGACGACCGGCACCGGCCGCTGCCGCCGCCGGTCGACGAGCCCCGCCCGCCGGGCGGGCACCCTGAGCAGCGCCGCGAGCACGGCGGTCAGAAGCAGGGCGGCGGTGGCGGCTGCGATCCCGTAGAGCACGGCTCTAAGTTAGGCGCGAATGTAGCAATTCGGTACGAATAACACGATCGGAATGCCCACCCCCTCAGGCTCCCCTCAGCGATCCAGATCACCCCGCTCCTGGCTACAGTGCGAGGAGGGATGCGGGTAGTCTCGAACGGACTGCATAAGTTACCGCTTAGTAATGTCCCTCGCAGGCCCGAGGAGCCCCGAAATGCAACTCGCCGCGATCATCGTGTCGCTGGTTCTGATCGTGGTCGGCGTGGCCCTGTTCGCCCGCGCCCTCCTGCAGATCTACAACTTCATGCGGCTCGGCCAGAGCGTGCCCGCGGGCACCCGCACCGACGAGCCCGTCCAGCGCACCCTCACCGTGGCCAGGGAGTTCCTCGGCCACACCCGGATGAACCGCTGGGGCATCGTCGGCGTCGCGCACTGGTTCGTGGCGGTGGGCTTCTTCTCGCTGCTGCTGACGATCGTCAACGCCATCGGCCAGCTGTTCCAGGCCGACTGGATCCTGCCGGTCATCGGCGACTGGGCGCCGTACAACATCTTCGTCGAGTTCATCGGCACGATGACCGTGCTCGGCATCCTGACGCTGATCGTGATCCGCCAGCTGAGCAAGCCGAACAAGCCGGGCCGCAAGTCCCGCTTCGCCGGCTCCAACTTCGGCCAGGCGTACTTCGTCGAGGCCGTCATCCTCATCGTCGGCGTCTGCATCTTCATGCTGCACGCGCTGGAGGGCGCCCAGCACCACGTGGACGGCTACGAGTCCTCGTTCTTCATCTCGTACCCGGTGGTCAACTGGCTCGAGGGCGTGGACGTCTCCACGCTCCAGAACCTCACGTACTTCTTCGCGGGCCTGAAGATCGCGACCTCCTTCATCTGGATGATCACGGTCGCCCTGAAGACCGACATGGGTGTCGCCTGGCACCGCTTCCTCGCCTTCCCCAACATCTGGTTCAAGCGGAACGCGGACGGCGGGACCTCCCTGGGCGCCCTGCTCCCGATGACCTCCGGCGGCAAGCCGATCAACTTCGAGGACCCGGGCGAGGACGACGTCTTCGGCGTCTCCCAGGTCGAGCAGTTCTCCTGGAAGGGCCTCCTCGACTTCTCCACCTGCACCGAGTGCGGCCGCTGCCAGTCGCAGTGCCCCGCCTGGAACACGGGCAAGCCGCTCTCCCCGAAGCTGCTGATCATGTCGCTGCGCGACAACGCCCACGCCAAGGCGCCCTACCTGCTCGCGGGTGGCGGCAAGACCGTGGAGGGCGAGGAGAAGGCGTCCGAGGAGCAGCTGAAGGACGTTCCCGCGGCCGCCCTCGCCGAGGCCGAGCGCCCGCTGATCGGCACCGCCGAGGAGAACGGCGTCATCGACCCGGACGTCCTGTGGTCCTGCACCACCTGCGGCGCCTGTGTCGAGCAGTGCCCCGTCGACATCGAGCACGTCGACCACATCGTCGACATGCGCCGCTACCAGGTGATGATCGAGTCCGCGTTCCCGTCCGAGGCGGGCACGATGCTCAAGAACCTGGAGAAGAAGGGCAACCCCTGGGGCCTGGCGAAGAAGCAGCGCCTGGAGTGGCTGAAGGAGGTCGAGTTCGAGGTCCCGGTCGTCGGCAAGGACATCGAGGACCTCACCGAGGTCGAGTACCTCTACTGGGTCGGCTGCGCCGGCGCCCTGGAGGACCGCGCCAAGAAGACCACCAAGGCCTTCGCCGAGCTGCTGCACATCGCGGGCGTGAAGTTCGCGATCATGGGCGGCGACGAGAAGTGCACCGGTGACTCCGCCCGCCGTCTCGGCAACGAGCCCCTGTTCCAGGAGCTCGGCATGGAGAACGTCATGGCCCTGAACACGGCGTTCGGCGAGGAGCTGGACGACGAGGGCAAGGTCACGGCGGAGTCGAAGAAGCCGAGGTCGGCGAAGAAGATCGTCGCCACCTGCCCGCACTGCCTGAACACCCTGGGCAACGAGTACCCGCAGCTCGGCGGCGACTACGAGGTCATCCACCACACCCAGCTGCTCCAGCACCTGGTGGACGAGGGCAAGCTGATCCCGGTCACGCCGGTCGAGGGCATCATCACCTACCACGACCCGTGCTACCTGGGCCGCCACAACAAGATCTACACGCCTCCGCGCGAGATCATCGGCAAGGTCCCGGGCCTGCGCAACGAGGAGATGCACCGCCACAAGGAGCGCGGCTTCTGCTGCGGCGCCGGCGGCGCCCGGATGTGGATGGAGGAGCGGATCGGCAAGCGCATCAACAACGAGCGCGTCGACGAGGCCCTCTCCCTCAACCCGGACATCGTCTCCACCGCCTGCCCGTTCTGCCTCGTCATGCTGACCGACTCGGTCAACGGCAAGAAGAACGACGGCAAGGCGAAGGAGTCCATCCAGGTCGTGGACGTGGCCCAGCTGCTCCTCGACTCCGTCAGGACGCCGGTCGACCCGGCGGGCGAGGCGCAGGCCGAGAGCGAGCCGGAGCCGGAGCCGGTGAAGTAACCGGAACCACGCGAGACCGCCGACGCCTCCATGCCCAGCCCGGGCATGGAGGCGTCGGCGTCCTGTTGGCACTACACCATCCGGTGACTAATACACGCCTCTGTGTGATTTGTGCCGATAAATTCCTATTTATTCCATTATCCAGGACCTGGAGTCTGCCCACATCGCATTCGGGCCTCCTACTCAAGTCGAGGAGAGTGGAAAAGATGACGACATCGCCGAGATGGCGATCTGTTGTGGCGTCAGCCGCCGCAGCAGCTGCACTCTTTGCAGCACCCCTGGCAGGCGCAGCGACCGCTCACGCCCAGGGCACCCCGTATCCCCCGCATCCGACGCACACGCCCTACCCGCCCTACCCGCCGAAGCCGCCCTACCCGCCGAAGCCGCCGCACTGCGACCACGACGACTACGGCTACGGCCACGACTGCGACTACGGCCACGACGACGGCCAGGACGGCAGTCACGACAGCGGCCACGACAGCGGCCACAACGACAGCCACGACGACAGCCACGACGGCGGCTACGGGCACCACGTGACCAAGCCGCACCTCGCGGACACCGGTGCCAACGACCACACGAAGGAACTGGTCCTGGGTGGTGTGGCGGCCACTTTGGTCACCGCCGGTGCCGGCACCCTGCTCGTCATGCGCCGTCGCGGCAACTCATGACGGTGCCCAAAGTACGTCTGTCCTTCCCGCTGCGGCGTCCCGGGCACCCCCGGGACGGCCGCCGGGCAGGTCGGCGCTTTCTCGGCCCTCGGGCCAGGAACATGCTGATCGCCGCCGCCGCTGTTCCCGCGGCGGCGGTCGCCTGGATCGGTGTCACGGGCGTCCTCGCCCACCACGAACTCCTCGCCGCTCAGGACGACTTGAACGCACTGCGGGACTCGCTCGCGGCATCGGCCGGGTCCCGCCCCGCCGATGCCGTCGCTGCGGGGCCCCCGGCGCCGTCCGAGCCGGAACGACTGCTGCGTTCCGCGGCCGAACACGCCGTGAGCGCACACGGCCTGACCACCGGTCCTGCCTGGTACACGGCCGCCCGGCTGCCCTTCGTCGGCGGCCCCCTGGAGACCGTGCGCGGCATTGCGGAGGCCTCGGACCGACTGGCCGGCGACGTGCTGCCGCCGCTCGTACGGGCCGTACCCCGGCTCTCGGCGGGCGCTCGCGCGGGCGGCGTCCCGCATGCTCTCACCGAGTTGGACGGCCAGGCGTCCGCGTTCGCCCGGGCCGCGCAGGTCGCGGCCGAGGTACGGGACGACACCCACCGTCTGCCCACGTCCACCTGGCTGTCCGCGGCCGACCACGCCCGGGCGAAGCTGTCGGACCGACTCGACCGTCTCGTCCCGCAGACCCGCGACGCCGCTGTCGCGGCCCGTGTGGCACCGTCCCTGCTCGGAGCGCACGGGCGACGGCGCTACATCCTCGCTTTCCAGAACACGGCCGAGGCACGGGGCACGGGCGGTCTCCCGGGAGCCTTCGCCGTGCTGCGGGCCGACCGGGGCCGCCTGTCCTTCGAGCACTTCGGCAACAACACGGAGATGGACGGCAGCCACGCAGACGTCGACCTCGGAGCCGAGTTCAGAGCCCAGTACGGGAACAACGGCCCAGAGAGCCTCTGGGCCAACTCCAACATGAGCCCGCACTTCCCCTATGCGGCCCGCATCTGGACCGCGGACTGGCACAGCCTCAAAGGTCAGCGCCTCGACGGTGCGATCGCCATCGATCCCAGTGCGCTCGGCCTTCTGCTCCGTGCCACCGGCCCCGCCCGGCTGCCCGACGGCACGGCGCTCAGCGCCGACAACGCCGTGGACATCACCGAGCGGGCCGCGTATGCGAAGTACGACGACGTCGCCAAGCGCAAGGCGTACTTTGTGGAGGCTGCCCGTGCGGCCGCCGGACGAATGATGACGGCGGCCAACGACGCGCGCCTGGTCCCCGCGTTGCTGGGCGCCCTGCGCGACGTACAGCGCGAAGGCCGACTGCAGGTGTGGAGCGCGCACACGGACGAGCAGCGGCTGCTGGAGTCACGGCCGTTCTCGGGCGTGCTTCCCGACGCTCCGGGCCCCTTCGCAGGGCTCGTCGTGAACAACGCGGCCGGCACCAAGCTGGACTACTACCTCGACCGCAGCCTGGTCTGGGCACCGGGTGCCTGCTCCGGCTCCGGCCGTTCCGTCACCGCGACCGTGACCTTCACCAACCGGGCGCCGGCGTCGGGCCTGCCCGAGTACGTCACCCAGAGAGTCGACGCCCCGCCCTACCGGACCCGCCCGGGCGACAACCGGCTGCTCGTGACCTACTACGCCGGCGCGGGAGCGAGGCTGACGGGTGCCACTCTGGACGGCCGACCGGTCGAGACGTTCCCGGGCGCGGAACGCGGCCACCCGGCGTACACCGTCGACCTGGAGCTTCCCCGGCAGTCCAGCCGCACACTCGTGCTGCATCTGCGCGAGCCGGAGGCCGACCACGCCCCGACGATTTGGCGGCAGGCTCTGGTGACACCGCTGCGGGCCACGGTGAAGGCCTCGGCTCCTTGCCGTACCTGAGCCCGAGCGAAAGCCATGTCTCAGGGAGTCAGTGTCCCGGCCAGCGTACGGACCGCCTCGCGGACCTCGCGGGCCCGCTGCCTGTGCACATCGGGGGATGCGCCGACCGGGTCGGCGATGCCGTCCGACTCCTCCGACGGGGGAACCACCGCGCCACGCCGGGACGCGGCCAGCCGGACCACCTCGTACGGCGTGGCGGCCTTCGTCCCGTCCGACAGCCGGACGAACTCCCGGAGGGTGAAGCAGCGGCGCAGCGCCACCGGAAACAGCCGCACCGCGGCCTCCCGGTGGCATCGCTCCATACCCAGCACCAGGTCGGCCTGCTCCACCTGTGCGGCGTCCAGCCGTCGGGAGGTGAAGTCCCCCGCCTCCCCGCCAAGTTCACCGATGATGGCGCGCGTCACGGCATCCAGCGGTGCCGGCCGGGCCTCGGTGCCCGCGCTGCGGACCCTGAAGTGCGGTTCCGGCAGCGCGGCGGCCAGCAGCCGTTCCGCCACCGGCGAACGGTGCCGGTTGCCGGTGCAGATGAACAGCACTTCGAAGCCGCTCGGTGCACTCATGCCGGGCTCATTTCTCACCGTCGGGGGCTCGGGAGGCCGCCACGGCGGGCACCTCGACGCCGGCCGGCGGACGGGGCACGGGCACCTCGGCCGGTGCGTAGCCGTAGCCGTATTCCTTACCCTTGAAGGCGGAGGACATGCTGAAGACGGTGCCGAGGATGCGTACGCCCGTCCGACTCAGCGACTCGGCGGCGTTGCGGATCTGGTCCCGGCCGGTCTTGGAGGCGCGCACCACAAGCAGCACTCCATCGGCGAGCGGGGCGAGGCCGATGGTGTCGGCGACCGGCAGCAGGGGCGCACTGTCCACGATGACCACGTCGTAGCCGTCGGCAAGTTCGCGCAGCACCTCGGCCATCCGGCCGCAGGAGAGCAGCTCGGTGGGGTTGGGCGGCAACGGACCACTGGTGAGCACCGTCAGCCGGCCTCCGGCCTGCTGCGCCACGTCCTCGACACCGGCCTGGCCGATCAGCACCGTGGTCAGGCCGGCCTCCTCGACCAGCCCGAAGGTACGGGCGACGGACGGGCGGCGCAGGTCTGCGTCGATCAGACAGGTCCGCATACCCGCGTCGGCGAGGGAGAGCGCCAGATTGACGGATGTGGTGGTCTTTCCCTCGCCGGGCACCGGGCTCGTCACGACGATCACCTTCGGCGGGTCGTCGACCTGCGCGAACTGCAGATTGGCACGCAGTTTGCGGAAGGCCTCGGCACGCACGGACGTGCCCGCGCTGTCCATCGCGATCCGCCGCTGGGTCGCGCTCTTGTCGAACGGGATGGACCCGAGAACCGGCAACGAGGTGAGCTCTCCGAGGGCGTCACTCGTCTTGATCGTGGTGTCGAGCGCCTCGCGCAGTGCGACGATCGCGGCGGCGAGCAGCAGCCCGGCGAGGACTCCGGCTGCGGTGTCGAGCAGTTTCTTCGGCGACACGGGGCGTTTCGGGACGATCGCCTGCTCGGTGATGCCGAGTGAGACGGGCGAAGCGAGGTGGGCGGACCCGTCCTTGGACGAGGCGTGGGGTGTCTTCGGTGTCTCCAGCTTCTCGACCACGGTGGCGAAGCGCTTCGCGACAGCGTCGGCAATACGCGCCGCACGTGCCGGAGCCCTGTCACGTACCGTGATGTTGATGAGCACGGTGT
Organism: Streptomyces sp. NPDC020362; assembly: GCF_040642095.1. Classification (NCBI taxonomy): domain Bacteria; kingdom Bacillati; phylum Actinomycetota; class Actinomycetes; order Kitasatosporales; family Streptomycetaceae; genus Streptomyces; species Streptomyces sp. NPDC020362. Next base: position 142,023 of record NZ_JBFAET010000003.1, on the reverse strand, counting down.
TGAGCGGAGCCTCGGCGGTGATGCGGGAGGCGAGTTGCTCCGGCGTGTACCTCAGCCCCAGCTCGCGCACCACGGGTCCGGTCACCTGGCGAGTTGCGACGATCGCCGCATACGACTGGACACGCGCCTGGGAGAAGGACTGCCCCTGGTTCAGTTCGGCGGTGTCCGCACCGGACCGGGTGGCCACGAAGATCTGGGTACGGGCCGCGTAGACCGGCGTGCTCACGGCGATCGCCGTCTCCGCCGAGCCGATACCGAGCAGAAGGCAGATCAGGATGGTCGGCCAGCGCCTGGCCAGCACTTTGAGATATCCACGAAGGTCCAATGTGTACCTCTCACAGGACTGAAGACGCCCTGCTTTTGTAAATTCTGCGCCGAATACCCCGGCTCAGAGTAGGCGCAACCTCCTCATACGTCCGGCAGCCACGACAGGAGAAGGGGCCACAAGATCCGAGAATCCATGAGCCAATCGAGGGAAAACAACCTCGGAAACGCGGCAAGGAAAACGTTTCTTCAGAGAATCGCACCCGGCGCCGAAGCAATATGCCTGGCGGCAGGCCGGCGCGGTGTCTGAAGTAGGGGTTTTATGCGTACGAAAATCGGAACTGAAGCCGATCCTGCATCGGGAACAGGGTCACGCACACTGCGTATCGTGCTGGTCTCGTTCGCCTGCGACCCCACACGCGGCAGTGAGCCGGCCATCGGCTGGGGATGGGCCGAAACACTGGCGAGACGCGGGCACACGGTGGAGGTCCTGACGCATCACGAGTTCGACAACGTTCGGCAGATCGCGCGCCGGGTGGAGGACCTGGGGCCGGTGGGCGAACGCATCAAGGTGCACGTCGTACCACCACCGCCCGCCCCTTCATGGACCGCGCTGCTGCCCGGCTTCCTGCGCGGCATGGCCGAGGAGGTCAAACGCTATGACGGCTGGCAGCGTCGGGCCTTGGCCTATGCCCGCAGCCACGGACTCGATGCGGCCGACCTCGTGCACCACGTCTCCTACGGATCGCTGCAGGGCGGCAGCGCGCTGCGCCGTCTGGGACCACCGTTGGTGTTCGGTCCCGTCGGAGGCGGGCAGACCGCACCGCACAGTCATCGGCGCTTCATGGGCACTGCCTACTGGCAGGAGGCGGTGCGGACCGTGCTGTGGGTGCACTGCCTCAGCCGTCGGCCGTCGTGCCGCAAGACGCTCCGCAAGGCCTCGGTGGTCCTGGCAACCAACCGGGACACCGAACGACTGGTCGGACGCCTGAGCCGTACCGCCACGCATCTCATGCTCGCCGACGGCATCCAGGAGTCGCTGATCCGCGAGTCGGTGCAGGCCCGGCAGGACCGCCCCGGTCACCCGCCCACCGTTCTGTGGGTCGGCAGGCTGCACCCGCGCAAGACGCCCGAACTCGCCCTGCGGGCGATCGCGCATCTCCGGTCGGACATCCCGGACGCCCGCCTCGTGATCCTCGGCGACGGGCCGCTGCGGCGGCCGCTGGAACGACTCGCCGGCCATCTGGGCGTGAGCGAATCCGTCGAATTCCGCGGCCTGCTGCCCCGCGAGCAGGTTTTCCAGGCATGTGACGAAGCCGATGCATTTCTGATGACCAGCCTGCGGGACTCCTCCAGCACACAGACCCTGGAAGCGTGGGCCAGAGGTCTCCCCGTCGTCCATCTCGGCCACCACGGCATCAGTGATTTCTCGGCGCCGGGCGGGGCGATCTCCGTGCCGCTCGGCAACCCCGCGGATCTGCCGCGGCGCATCGCCTGGGCGCTCAGCGGCGTACTCAAGGAGCAGCAGGCACGGCAGTGCATGGAACGAGCCGCACTGTCATGGGCGCGGAAGCACACCTACACGGCGAAGGCAGAAATCGCGGAAGACCTCTACCACTCCATCCTGCCCGTCAAGCGATGAGGATGCCCGGCCGCGGCGGGACCGATGCGGTGAACACCCCGGTCCCGTGGCCGCGGCCGGCCCGGGCTCAGCACAGATCAGCGTCGGCCAAGTGGTCGACGGCCGCCTGCTGGCTCGGCAGGGCGGGGGCATTCGGTCGGCCGAGTGCCCGCAGGGTCCATCCGGCAGACCGCCACAGCAGCGTGTCGAGGGCGTTGCGCGCGTCCAGGATCTTCCGTGCCGGTGCCACGGCGGCGAGTGCGGTGGGGTCGATCCGCCGGTAGTCCCTCCACTCCGTCAGATGAAGGACGAGATCGGCGCCCAGGCATGCCTTGTCCACGTCCGGGGCGTAATCGAGCATGGGCAGAACGGCCCGGGCGTTGTCCATTCCCTCCGGGTCGTGGAGCCGTACGTCCGCGCCCTCGTGGTGGACCGCGGCCGCGACGGCCAAGGCGGGCGAGTCACGGACATCGTCGCTGTCGGGCTTGAACGTGGCGCCGAGGACGGCGATGCGGCGGCCGGCGAATGCTCCGCCCACCATGTCCCGGGCGATGTCGACGGTACGCCGTCGCTGCCGCGCGTTGATCTCGTCGATCTCTCGGAGAAACGACACCGCGCCGCCGACGCCGAGTTCGTCGGCGCGGGCCGTGAACGCCCTGATGTCCTTGGGGAGGCATCCGCCGCCGAAACCGAGGCCTGCGCAGAGGAAGCGGCGGCCGATACGGGAGTCGTACCCGAGGGCGTCGGCGAGCGTCGTGACATCGGCGCCCGTGGCATCGCAGACCTCGGCCATGGCGTTGATGAAGGAGATCTTCGTGGCGAGGAAGGAGTTCGCCGCGACCTTCACCAGCTCGGCCGTCGCGGGATCCGTGCTGATGTAGGGCACGCCGTCGCTCAGCATCGGTGCGTACACCGCACGCAGGGTCCGGTCGGCCCACCGCGACGGGACGCCGGCCACCAGCCGCTCCGGGCGCAGCGTGTCCCGGACGGCGAAACCTTCCCGCAGGAACTCGGGATTCCAGGCGACCTCGACGTCCAAGCCGTCCGGGGCAAGCTCCTGGACGCGCAGGCCGAGCCGGGCCGTCGTCCCCGCGGGAACCGTGGACTTGCCCACGATCAGGCAGCGCCGGCGCAGCCGGGGCGCCAACTCTTCGATGACGGCGTCGACCGCCCGCAGGTCGCACGCCGGAGAGTCCTGACGCTGCGGGGTGTTCACACAGACGAAGTGCACATCGCCGAACTCGGCCGCCTCGCCCAGGGAGGTGGTGAAGCGGAGTTTCCCCGAGCCGACGGCTCTGCCGAGGACATCCTGCAGACCTGGTTCGAAGAATGGGACCCTGCCCTCGGTGAGAGCCGCGATCTTCTCGGCGTCGATGTCGACGCCGAGCACCTCGTGCCCGATGTCTGCCATGCATGCGGCATGCACGGCACCGAGGTATCCCGTTCCGATGACGGTCAGTCGCATCTCTCTCGCCCCTTTCTGTGCCGGTTCGGATAGCCGAACGGGTTGAGTTCCTGGAATCTGCGTGCGTCCTTGCACATCGCGGTGAGGTCCCTCGTCGTGGTCCGGTTCCAGGCCCGGTTCACGGCCCAGTACTCGATGGGCAGTGCCCCGGACTCCCCGACAGCCTTCTTCTCGTCGAAGTGGACGGCGGCCTCGGTCCCTGGGTCGCCTCTCCGGCGTCAGACCACGGGGTCCGCGACGGTCAGCAGCGGCCTGTCGCCGTACGGGCGCGGGACCTGGTGCTCTCTGACGGAGTCCTCCTGCTGCTGCCGGTCCCTGAACCACTCCACCGTCCGGCGCACTCCGTCCGCGACCGGTACCTCCGGGCACCAGCCGAGGTGTCCACGGGCACGAGTGATCACCGGGCGGCGGCGGACCGGATCGTCGGTGGGCAGCGGGTGGTACTGGATCTCCGAGTCGGAACCCGTGATGTCCCGGACGAGCTCGGCGAGGTCGGACACGGTCCACTCCTCCGGGTTGCCCAGGTTGAACGGGCCGGTCTCGGACGAGTCCAGCATCGCGACCAGGCCGCGGACCAGATCGTCCACGTAACAGAAACTGCGGGTCTGCTTGCCGTCGCCGTAGATGGTCAGGGGTTCGCCGCCGAGGGCCTGGGCGATGAAGCTGGAGACGACCCGGCCGTCGCGCCGACGCATGCGCGGGCCGTACGTGTTGAAGATCCGGACGATTCCCACGTCGACACCCAGACTGCGCCGATAGGCCAGGGAGACGGCCTCCCCGTACCGCTTGGCCTCGTCGTACACGCTGCGGGGCCCTACGGGATTGACATTCCCCCAGTACTCCTCGTCCTGAGGATGAACCAGCGGATCGCCGTAGACCTCACTCGTCGAAGCGAGCAGGAACCGGGCGTTGTTGCGCCGGGCCAGTTCGAGGGCGTTCTCGGTGCCCCGGCTTCCCACGGCGAGGGTCTGCAGGGGCAGCCGCAGATAGTCCGGCGGTGACGCGGGACTCGCGAGATGGGCGACGGCGTCCACCGGACCGGGGACTTCCGCCGTGACGCTCACGTCGGCGCGGATGATTTCGAAGCCGGAGTATTTCCGCAAGTGTGCGATGTTCTTCGGCCGGCCCGTGCTGAAGTTGTCCAGGCATACGACGGCGTCTCCGCGCCGCAGCAATGCCTCACACAGGTGTGACCCAAGAAAGCCGCCCCCACCGGTCACGGCAACGCGCATGACTTTCTCCAGTAATTCGGGAAGGGGTGGAGATGTTTCTCCAAAACATCGGAAGGATATGGAGCGACTGCCTGTTTCCCCTCGCGTGCGCAACTTGAGCCGTGCACTGTTTGGCGGTACGCCGGAAGAAGACGGTAATCGTGCAATACGGCGAAAGGGGTTCCTGCCGTGCGGAATGCGGCCCGGGCGGACCGCGGTCAAGGCGTGCGGACCGTCACTCTCATGTGTGAACGCGGCACCTCGCGCGTCGCCAGCACCTCTGCCACGGCCAGGGCTTGTCGGGCTACTTCGCCCCGGCCCTTGCGTGCCTGGCCGGGCGGCCCTCGGACACCGTGAGAAGGTCCTGATCCATGACCCAGCTGACCTCCACCACCGTCAGGGGCGTGCGCTGGACCTATCTCGCCGCCGCGGCCGGCGTCGTCGTCCAGATCCCCTACGCGGCCGCGATGGCCCGGCTGCTCACCCCCAAGGACTTCGGGCTGATGGCACTGGCCCACCTGGTCCTGCGTTTCGCCCACAACTTCGCACAGGGCGGGCTGCGCTCCGCAGTGGTACAGCGTCCCTCGCTCACCGACCGAGACGTACGGGTCGTCTTCACGCTCGGCCTCACCGTCGGCACCTGCTCCTTCACGACGGTCTGGTTCATCGCCCCCTACGGCACCGAATTGGTCGGCGGTCCCACCGAATTGACCGGCATGATCCGGGCCAGCGCGCTGATCCTGCTGTTCATGGCCCTGGGCGCCCCCGCCACCGGACTGCTGGGCCGCGGCATGCGGTACCGGGCCGTCGCCTTCACCGACTTCTTCTCCTTCGCCGTCGGCTACTGCGCCGTCGGAATCTCGTCCGCACTGCTCGGCGCAGGGGTGTGGAGCCTCGTCTACGGCACCCTCGGGTGGTACTTCCTGCAGGCACTGCTGCCCTATCTGCTGGTCCGCCACTCACTGCGTCCCCTGCTCGACATGCAGGCCATGCGTGACGTCATGCGTTTTGGCGCCAAGGTGTCGGCCAACGGGTTCCTGGAATACCTGACCGAGGACTTCGGCAAGCTCGTCATCGGCCGTTACGTGGGAGTCACCGCCGCCGGGCTCTACGACCGCGCCGCACTGCTGGCATCGCTTCCGCTGCAGCAGATCCAAGCGGCGGCGGGCAAGGTTCTCCTTCCCGCTTTCAGCCGCATCCAGTACGAGAAGAGCCGGCTCTGCGCCTCCCACGCCGACTGCACCGCACTGACCGCACTGATCCTGTTCCCCCTGTGGGCGGTGATCGGCGCGAGCAGCGAGCAGCTGGTGGCACTCCTCCTCGGCGACCAGTGGCGGGGCAGCGCAGCACTGGTCCCGGTGCTCGGCCTGGCCAGCGCGCTCATGCTGATGGCGCAGTTCTCAGGCACGCTCGTGGAAGCCATCGGCGCAGTGGGGCGCAAGGTGGTCATCTCCCTGGTACAGCTGACGGTTCTCGTCGCCGGAACGGCCGTCGCGCTGTTCCTCGGCTGCGGAGTTCGCGGACTGATGGTGGTGGTACTCATCGGTCAGCTCGTCAAGCAGGCCCTGTTCCACGCCTGGCTGAGCCGCCTCTTCCCCTCCGCCCGGCGGCGGGTCGCGGAGGCGTACGCGCAGGCTGCCGGTCTCACCGTCCTGATCTGGTCGGCGCTCTGGTCCGTTCAGCAGGCACTGGGGGGCCGTTGCCCCATGGCATTGATCCTCGCGGCCAAGGTGGCGGCCGCGGGCGCGCTGCTACTGGGCTGTGTGCGGTACGGGACGGGTCTGCATGGCGTGCGTGTCGCTCGGGAGCGCGGCCTGCTGCCCGGGAGACTGTCCCGCGAGGACCTCAAAGAGGCTTGCTGACCCGCTTCTTTCACCGGCTGCCCCTTTGACGGTCGGGACATCAGGTGTCAGTAGGCACCGTTGCCCTCGACGACGGCCCGCAGCGTCCGGCCCAGGATGCCGAAGTCGACAGCGGGAGACCAGTTGTCGACGTAGCGCAGGTCCAGGGCGACGGTCTCGTCCCAGGACAGGTCGGAGCGCCCACTGACCTGCCACAATCCGGTGAGCCCCGGCTTGACCCTCAGCCGTCGCAGCTCCACCTCGTTGTACTTCGCCACCTCGTCGGGCAGCGGCGGCCTGGGACCGACGAGGGACATGTGCCCCTGCAGCACATTGATCAGCTGGGGAAGCTCGTCCAGCGAGAAGCGGCGCAGCACACCGCCCACGCGCGTGATCCGGGGATCGCGGCGGATCTTGAACATCAGCCCGTCGTGCTCGTTGGTCCGGGCGAGCTCGTTCTGCAGCTGCTCGGCGTTGGCAACCATGGTGCGGAACTTCGCCAGGTTGAACAGGCGGCCGCCCTGCCCGACGCGGATCTGGCGATGCAGGACCGCTCCCGGGGAATCCAGCAGCACGGCGATGGCCACCGCGGCGAACACGGGGGCGAGCAGCAGCAACAGCAACGCGGCGCCCACACGGTCCGTCACCGCCTTCAGCAGCAGGGCGGCGCCGCGGCGCACGGGCGGGGCCACGCGCAGCATCGTCAGACCGGCCACGGACGACACCTTGACCCTGCGTTGCGCCACCTCGGTCAGACCGGGCACGACGACCAGCGGACGCCCGTCCTCGTGGACGGTCCAGGACAACCGTCGCAGGCGATCACCGGCCATGCTCGGCCCGGAGATGACGAAGACCACGTCCACGTCCAGTCGTCGGGCCGCCGCCAGCACCGGGGCGGAGTCACCGGACAGCTGCGCCGGGGCCTGCTTGTCCAGCCGAGCCGCGACGGGGCACACCGGATCGGGGGTGCCTTCGCCGATGGGGCACACGCCGACCACGACGAACTCGTGGTCGGTGCGACGCGCCAGTCGGCTCATCAGAGCGTCGAGAGCGGTGGCCTCGCCGATCACCAGGGCACGGCTGACGGCTCGTCCGTCACGGCGTCCCGCCGCAAGATGACGGTTCATCAGGCCGTCGCACGCGACGGTGCTCGCCAGGCACGCGACCACGCCGACCAGTGCGAGATGAAGCGGGGAATCCTCACCGGTCGTCGCTCTGACCGCAGTGAGCAACCCCACCAGAATCAGCCAGTCCCGCAGGACGGGGACGGCGTTGCCGTTCTCTCCCAGGCTGGGCCACGCGTACCGGGTGCGTGAAGACCGCACGAGCACCCAGGCCACGGCCATCACCACCGCGTACCACAGCGCGTGCGCCTCGCCGGCCAGGCGGAAAGCCGTGTACACCGGCAAGGCCGCCCCCGTGACATCGACGGCCACGGCGGTCGGCAGGTACCAGGCGGGCTTGCTGTGACGTCTTCGTCCGGTGCGAGGCGGCTCCCGGTCGGACTGCACCTGCGTGCGCCCTGGCAGGGGCACATAACGTAGATCTCCCCGTACAGTCACGGTCACCCTCTCCAACCGGCTCCAACGATCACTTCGGGGTCCGTGCGCCTGGCCACGGGATGAAGCCGACGAAGGTAACCGTCAGGGCCAGAGCATCACTCGGGGTGCGGCAGGCTGCGGACGCGATCGAGTGTGTCCGACGGGCACGCGGTGGGTCGGCTGGCGAGGCTCGTCCGCGCGGAAGTCTCACCCGATAAGCAGCATGGGCGGGAGCACGCCGATACGAGCCCGGGTCGGGCCAGATGGCGATCCTCGCTCCGCCAGACGGGTGGGCTTGGCACAGCGCCTTTCCCAAAGCAGGGGCACGAACCACCGGTTGCGCGAATTTAGCTCTTGCCCGTGGAGCGTGCCGGCTCCGGCTGACGACGACCGAAGGCGCCCTGTCATGAAGATCGCGGTAGTACACAGCTTCTACACCGCCGCAAAGCCCAGCGGGGAAAACGCGCTCGTACTGGACCAGGTGCGCGCGTTGGGCGCGGCGGGCCACACGGTGGAACTCTTCTCCGCCCGCACCGACGAACTGGCGCAGGATCCGTTCTACCCGCTGCGGGCAGCGGCGCGCGTGGCGACCGGCCGGGGCAACAGCCCGCTCGCGCGGCTGCGCTCGTACGCCCCCGACGTGGTGCACGTGCACAATCTGTTTCCGAACTTCGGGCGTTCCTGGGTTCGGCACTGGGACGGCCCGCTCGTGGCGACCCTGCACAACTACCGGCCCATGTGTGCTGCGGCGACTCTCTATCGCGCAGGCGCCGTGTGCACACGGTGTCCGGACGGCGACCCCTGGGCGGCCCTGCGGTACGGCTGCTACCGCGACTCCCGGGCCGCGACGCTTCCGTTGGCCTGGGCCGGACGGCACGGCCTCGCGCGGGACCCGCTGGTGGGCCGTGCGGACCGGCTCGTCGTGAACTCCCGACTGAGCGAGCGGACGTACCGACAGGCCGGCGTGCCGGCCTCGCGCCTGATGCTCGTACCCAATTTCGTCGACGCACCGCGGTCCGACGAAGCACCGGGCGACGACACCGGCCGCTGGCTCGTCGCCGGGCGCCTCTCGGCCGAGAAGGGCGTCCTGGAACTGCTCCGCCAGTGGCCGGACCACGAACCCCTGGACGTCGTCGGCGACGGCGAACTGCTCGCCGACTGCCGGACGGCCGCCCCTTCCTCCGTCCGCTTCCTCGGGCAGATCGGCCGGGCGGAACTGTGCCGGCGGATGCCCACCTGGCGCGGCCTGGTCTTCCCCAGCCGCTGGTACGAGGTCCAGCCCTGCGTGCAGGTCGAAGCCCTGGCGGCCGGGCTTCCGACCCTGGCGTTCGAGGGCTCCTCGGTTGCCGAGGCGGTACGGGAGCACGGTACCGGCTTGGTCACACGGTGGGACAAGCCGCTCGCCCCGGTTCTGGCGGAGGCGGCCACCCGCTTCCCGTCACTGCGCGCGCACTGCCGGCAGGTGTACTCCGACCACTTCACGGAGGGGGCCTGGCTCAGCCGCATCGCCAGGGCGTACCAGGAGGCGACCCGTGTCGCCGGCGGCCACATCGCGGTGCCCACCTAGGAAGGGCGAGTGATTCGTGGAAACGGGAGTGCACAGGGTGTACCCGAAGACCGAGGTGGCCCTCCGTACCGGCACGGGCCCCCGTCCATCGGGGTATGGGACATCGGGCCGTGAACCCGTCGGTGACCACCGGATGGTCGCCGGAGTGATGGTGGTCGCCGTTCTGCTCACCGGCGGCCGTTGGATTTCCCACGTGCATGTGGGGCCCCTCTACATCGGGGACGCGCTGCTGGGCGCCGCCTTCCTGCAGGCCGCCTGGCTGAGCGCGCTCTCCGGGAAACGGAAAGACCGCGTCTACGGGCCCGGAATCCTGATCGGGTTGCTGCTGCTCCTGACCGGGTTCCGGCTGCTTGCCGTAGAGGACGACATGCGCACGGCCGCCCGCGACGCAGCGCCTTTCGCCTATGCCGCAATCGCTTATCTCTCCGCGGGCAGCTACCAGAGGGTGAGCGATCGTGGCAGGGCACGAACGGTCCGTGTGATCCATGCCGGGCTGCTGCTGCACCTCGGATGGGTGATGGTGGCGACACTCGCTCCGGAATTCACCGCGACGCTGCCCGAGGTGGGCAATACGCGCATCTTCGAGATCCGGACGGATTTCGACGTGGCTGTGCTCGGTGTACTGGCCGGTGTGTCGGTCCTGCTGCTCAGACGAGGCCGGATCTGGCTGCACGCGTCCGTGGCGACCACCGCGCTCGCGACGGCTCTGGCACAGGTGAACAGAGCAGGCATCATCGCGTGCTGTGCATGCGTCCTGCTGGCGGTCATGTTCCGGGCGGGCAGGAACGGCCGTGTCACCGCTCGCTCGGTGCTGCTCGGAGCGATCGCGGTCCTCGCCGTGGTCGTGGTGCTTCCCATGTCCCCGGCCGGCCAGCGCCTCCTCGCGCTCAACTCCCCCGGGACGGCCTCTTCGGAACTCGTCGAAAACGCTCAAGGCACCAAGCGGGCACGGCTGATCGCATGGGAGCGGGTCGTGACGTACACCCTGGACGATCCGGTGCGGACGGCCTTCGGTGTGGGCTTCGGCCCGGACTTTCTCCAACTGTCCAACGGTGACCTTCCGATCGGTCGGGGAATGGGTGTGCGCTCACCCCACAATTACCTGGTCACCTCGTTCGCCCGGCTGGGCTTCGTCGGTCTCACCCTCGTCGTCGGCCTGCTGGCCGGCCTTCTGACGATTGCGATTCGGACCATCCGCGGTGGACCGCCCGACGAACTGACCTCCCTGTGTGTGCTGCTGGTGATCTCTCTCCTCGTCGTGGCCCTGCTGGGCGTCATCCTGGAGTCACCCTTCGGCGCCGCTCCCTTCTTCTGGGCGGCTGGAATCCTGCTCGCCGGCGATCGGTCACGGCGAGCGGCAACTCTTCGGCAAGGCACGGTCAATTCTCCTCAGGAGGCGATGGTATGAGCGTCGCGGTGGTCACGGGGTCAGCTGGCCTGATCGGGTCCCAGGCAGTACGGCACTTCGCCGGCCTGGGACTTGATGTCATCGGCATCGACAACGACATGCGCTCGCGGTTCTTCGGACCGGAAGCATCGACCGCGTGGAACGTGGATCGTCTGTCCGCGGACCTCGGCAAGGCCTATGCCCACCACGGCGTGGACATCCGTGACCGTGACGCGCTGGCGTCCGTGTTCCGCAGGTACGGCCGGGACATCGCCGTCGTCATCCACACCGCGGCGCAGCCGTCCCACGACTGGGCGGCACGCGACCCCTTCCTGGACTTCGACATCAACGCGGCGGGCACGCTCAATGTGCTGCAGAACGTTCGCGAACACTGCATCGAGGCCCCACTGATCCACTGTTCCACCAACAAGGTGTACGGCGACCGCCCCAACTCCCTTCCGCTGGTGGAGCAGGAGACACGCTGGGAGATCGACCCCAGCCATCCCTGCTTCGGCGGCATCGGCGAGGACATGTCCATCGATGCCTGCCTGCACTCGGTCTTCGGCGCCTCGAAGGTGGCGGCGGACGTCATGGTCCAGGAGTACGGCCGCTATTTCGGACTCAGGACGGCGTGCTTCCGTGGGGGGACCCTCACCGGACCGGGCCATTCCGCCACGGAACTGCACGGTTTCCTCGCCTACGTGATGCGCTGCGCCATGGAGCGGCGCACGTACAAACTCATCGGTTACAAGGGCAAGCAGGTGCGGGACGCCATCCACAGTCATGACGTGGTGAGGGCGTTCGAGTCGTTCTTCCGCAACCCTCGCAGCGCGGAGGTGTACAACCTGGGCGGCGGCCGGCACTCCAACGCCTCCAACCTCGAAGCGATTGCGCTGGCCGAGAAGCTCTCCGGAGAGGAGATGCTCGTCGAGCACGTCGGCACACCCCGGACCGGCGACCACATCTGGTGGATCAGCTCCAACGCGCGTTTCGAGCAGCACTATCCGCAGTGGCAGGTGACGTACGACGTGCCCATGATCATGAACGAGATCTACGAAGCCAACGTGGACAGGTGGACGCCGGGCCGGTGAAGAGGAATGTTCTTGGCGTCTTCGTCGACGCGACAAGTTACGCCGAGGCGGTCGACGACGTGCTCGCCGCGGCGCGGGAACGCCGTCCGTTCGCGGTCACCGCGCTGGCCGTCCACGGCGTGATGACGGGCGTGCTGGACCGGGAGCACGGCGGCCGCCTCAACTCCTTCGACCTGGTGACCCCGGACGGACAGCCCGTACGCTGGGCACTGAACATGCTGCACGGCGCGGCCCTCGCCGACCGTGTGTGCGGCCCGACCCTGACGCTGCACGTCGTGCGCGCAGCGGCGGAAGAGGGCTTGCCGGTGTATTTGTACGGTTCGACGGAGCAGACGCTGGACCGGCTGATGCTGAACCTGCAAAACACCCTTCCGGCTCTGAAGATCGCCGGTCACGAGCCGTCCAAGTTCCGCGTGGCACGTCCTGGTGAGGACGTGGAGCTGGCCGCCCGGATCGCCGCGTCCGGGGCACGTATCGTCCTGGTCGGGCTGGGCTGCCCGCGCCAGGAGGTCTTCGTGCACGCCATGCGTCCGCTGCTGCCGATGCCGCTGCTCGCGGTCGGTGCCGCGTTCGACTACCACGCGGGGATCCTGCGCAGGCCACCCGAGTGGATGCAGAAGCACGGACTGGAGTGGCTGGGGCGGCTCGCCATGGAGCCGGGCCGGTTGTGGCGGAGGTACCTCATCCTCAACCCGCACTACCTGGCGCTTCTGGCCGCACAGTGGACCCGGCTTCGGCCGGCCGGCCCGCCGCCTCCCGTGACGGACAGGCCGGCCGTGTTTCCCGTGTGAGCCGGTGACCGCGGCTACGCGTCCTTCGGCCCCGCCTGCTGCACCACCTCGAAGGACCACAGGGTGGAACCCGAGGCGGCCGGGCGCGGCCGTTCGCCCTCCCCGCCGCCCTGGTGCGCCGCCTTCATCGGCCCCTCCATCCACGCCTGGAACGACTCCTCGTCCCGCCAGCGCGTGTAGACGAGGTAGGTGTCGGTGCCCTCGACGGGCCGCAGCAGCTCGAACCACTCGAAGCCGTCGGAGTTCTCCACGGCGTGGGCCCGCGAGGCGAACCGCTTCTCCAGCGTCTCCCGCTGCTCGGCGGGCACGGTCAGCACGTTGATCTTGACTACGCTCATGCCCCCATCCTGCCCCGGCCCCTGCGCTCCGGCTCGGGCGGCCTGCCGGTGCCGTGCGGGACGGGAAGCCCGGCGGGGTGTCCGTCGGCCCCGTCGTACACACGTACCGGGGCGGGACGAAGGACTCCGTCGCCGTGTGCCGCGGGGCGACGAAAGGGCTGCTGGAGGACAAACCGGCGGTGCTCTTCTCCACGTCGGAGTTCCTGGCGCCCCGGGCGGACGGTCACATCGGCCCCAGGGGCTCAGCCCCGCACCAGCACTCTCGAAAAATAACCGAACTCACGTACAACCCTTACGTGCCGACGCCGGTCTCCTGTTCGCCGACCGTTTGGTTAACCGTTGGACAACTTACGGCGAACACGGACGGTCCGCACCCCATCGACTGCGGATGCCCGCCAGGCATCCCCCGCATGCCGCAGGAGAACAGCATGCACACGCACCGCCGACTCGCCCTCGCGACGGCCACCGCGGCCGCGCTGACGGGCGGTCTGCTCACGTTCACCGCCTCGCCCGCCACGGCCGCCGACTCCTTCAAGGTCGCCAAGGCCGACTTCAACGGCGACGGCATCGGCGACGTCGCCACCAGCGCGGCCACCGCCTACGTCAGCGGCCACAAGGGCGCCGGCCAGATCGTCGTCCTCTACGGCACGGCCACCGGCGTCACCTCCGCCTCGCGCACCACCATCAGCCAGAACACCTCCGGCGTCCCGGGAACCGCCGAGGCCGGCGACAGCTTCGGCGCCGAGCTGGCGTACGCCGACTTCAACGGCGACGGCTACGACGACCTCGTCGTCGGCACCCCGGACGAGAAGGTCGGCACCGACACCAACGGCGGCGGCGTCGCGATCCTCTGGGGCTCCAAGAGCGGCCTCACCGGCAAGGCCTCCGACGTGCCCGACCCCGCCGCCTCCTCCCACGACTTCTGGGGCAAGGACCTGGCCGCCGGCGACTTCGACGGCGACGGCAAGGCCGACCTGGTCGTGGGCAGCTCGTCCGCCACCCTCTACCTCTACAAGGGCGGCTTCAGCACCACCGGCGCCTACGGCAGCCGCACCACCGTCAAGCCGCCCATCCAGCCGGGCACCAACGACTACCCGTTCGGCCCGATGAGCCTGACCGCCGGTGACGTCAACGGCGACGGCCGCACCGACCTGGTCGTGGACGGCTACGAGACCACGACGAAGTACGGCTGGAACACCAACTACTGGCTGCCCGGCACCGCGAGCGGCCTGAGCGGCTCCTCGGCCAAGGCCCTCAAGCCCGGCATCGTCACCGCCATCGGCGACATCAACGGCGACGGCTTCGGCGACATCGTCAGCGGCGCCGGCTGGGACGCCACCACCGAGGACGGCACCCCCGTCCCGGACGCCTCCAACGGCGGCCGGGTGAACGTCACCTACGGCTCCGCGTCCGGTCCCGCCTCCACCACCGGCATCAGCCAGGACACCGGCAACGTGCCCGGCACCTCCGAGAAGGGCGACGCCTTCGGCTGGGACCTCGACCTCGGTGACGTCAACGGCGACGGCTACCAGGACCTCGTCGTCAGCAGCCCGGACGAGGACATCGACGGCATCAGCAACACCGGCATGGTCACCGTCCTGTACGGCTCGGCCTCCGGCGTGAACACCTCCACCGCCGTCCAGTCCTTCGAGCAGAACACCCCGGGCGTCCCCGGCAGCAGCGAGCAGAGCGACCTGTTCGGCGCCGACGTCAAGCTGGACGACGTCAACGGCGACGGCAAGGCCGACCTGGTCGTGGGATCGTACGAAAACAGCGCCAACGGCGCGGTCACCTACCTGCCGTCCGACGGCACGAAGATCACCGCGACCGGTTCGCGTTCCTTCGGCCCGAGCGCCGTGGGCGTCTCGACGACCGGCACCCCGCAGTTCGGCGCCCTGTTCGCCGACTGACCCGCCGCACCCCCCGCCACCCCGTACGGCCGGACCCGCACCCCGCGGGCCCGGCCGTACACCCATTCCGCGGCCCCGGCGGCCGGTGCCGACCACGGGCTACCCCGTCCGACAGGTGGTCCGGGCCCGCCCGAGAGACAGCGGTACGAGAGACGGCGTGACCGTACGAGGGGCGGCGTGACCGTACGAGGGGCGGCGAAGGTAAAACGGGGGGATGTCCCGGACCGTTCCCCTGACGGTCCCTTAGGGGATGTCACAGGTCGGCCGCAAAGCCCGGCCCGGACGCCCGGGCCGGGCACGTCGCTCCGCGGGACCGGGTACGTTCGTTGACGTGGCTGGATTCAGGATCGGACGCGGGGGGCGGGACAACCGCACCCCCCAAGGACAGCAGGCGCCGCAGGGACCGTCGTCGGGACGCGGGCGACCCGCGGGGCCGTCGTACGGGCAGGGACAGCCCGGGGGACCGTCGTACGGGCAGCGGGGACCGTCGTACGGTCATCCGCAGGCGCCGCAGCCGCCGTACCCGCACCAGGGCCCGCCCCGACAGCAGGGGGGCTACCCGCAGCCCGGGCCGTCCTACGGCTACCCGGGCCCGGCCGACGACGGACCGGAGTACTTCGGCGACGGCGGCTACCCGGCCCAGGGGCCCGGCGGCGGCCACGACCCGTACGCGGCGAACAACCCGGGCCACACCCAGGCGTTCTCGATCGACGAGGCCGCCGGCTACACCCAGGGCGAGACCTACCACGCCGGCTCCTCCGCGCCCTCCGGCCCCACCGGCCCGCCCCTGCACTGGAAGGAACTCCTGCGGGGCGTCGTCCTCGCCCCCAACCAGACCTTCCTGCGCATGCGGGACTACACGATGTGGGCCCCGGCCCTGATCGTCACCTTCCTCTACGGCCTGCTCGCCGTCTTCGGCTTCGACAACGCCCGCTCGGACGCGATCCACGCGACCCTCTCCAACGCGGTCCCGATCGTCCTGATCACGGCCGTCGCGATGGTGCTGAGCGCCTTCATCCTGGGCGTGGTCACCCATACCCTGGCCCGCCAGCTCGGCGGCGACGGCGCCTGGCAGCCCACGGTGGGCCTGTCCATGCTGATCACGTCCCTCACGGACGCCCCCCGTCTGCTCTTCGCCATGTTCTTCGGCGGCGACGCCGGCTTCGTCCAGCTGCTCGGCTGGGCCACCTGGATCGGCGCGGGCGCGCTGCTGACCCTGATGGTCTCCCGCTCCCACGACCTGCCCTGGCCGAAGGCGCTGGGCGCGTCGGCGATCCAGCTGGTCGCACTGCTGTCGATCGTGAAGCTGGGCACCTTCTGAGACCGGCACGGCAACAGAAGGAAGGGCCCCCGGCGCAGTGCCGGGGGCCCTTCTGCATCCGCTCTCGTCAGTCTGTCGGCGGTGATCAGCCACCCGCTGGGGAGAGAAAGGACACTAATTCCTCCGCTTTACCCAGCCGAGCGCAAAGAAGACAGCCCCCGCGACAAAGGCAGCCGCTCCGAAGAGCTTCGCGCAGTTCCCCGAGGAGTTCAGTTGAGCGAAGAAAGAGATCAGAGCGAGCAGGGCCAGAACCCCGACGGTCGTCGCGGCCACGACCTGCTTCGTTGCTGGACTCATCAGGGTTTCTCCATGCTGGTCAAATGGGTTGCACACGAACCCGGTGGGGCCGATTGGGCAGAGAAAGCAAAGGATTGTCCAGCCGCGGCTCCGGAGCCGGTCCAGGCGCCGCATTCCACTGTGCTGGTCACCCAACTGTCCAGTCCCACCTCTACGCCGTACCAGTGACACTTGATGTACGCGTGACGCTCGGACTCTGTTTTTCAGGACCGGCTCAGCGGGCGGCCTGCTTCGGGGCCGAGACGGCGGGGCTGCGGGACTCGGCGAGACGGGTCTTCAGGGTCTGGGCGCCGAGGGCGAGGCAGACCCCGAGCAGCAGGACGTAGAACACGCCGATCTTGCGCAGGTCGTCGAGGAAGTACCACACCGACGTCAGCCCCGTGAACCAGAACGCCACCAGCGCGAACCCGCCCGAGCGCTCGTCCCGGTAGCCGGCGGTCAGACACAACCCGGCGACGAGCCCCAGCAGCAGGGCGATGACGACGTACCGCGTCTCCCAGCCCGTCTCGGCGCGGGAGAACGCCGACCACACCGCCACGGCCTCCGCGACCGGAGCCCAGGCCACGGCACACGCCAGGCGCGCCGACCACAGCAGCAGTACACACCCCGCAAGGCCACTGAGCAGCGCGACCAGAGGGAAGTGCTCGGTGGCGATCATCTCGGTCCGCGACACGACCACCGCGAGGGTGCTGCCGAGGAGCGCGACCATCCCTTCCGGCGTGGGCTGGAACACCACCCGGCCCAGGGAACGGATCCGGTCCCGTCCCGTCGCAGACCGGTCCTGTCGCGGAGCCTCTACCGGCTCGGGCTGGACCGCCTGAGCACGGGGATCCGCGGCGGTCGGGGTCGGTATCGCGGGCGCCATGGGTATCTGCGCGGCCCGGTCCAGTTCCGCCTTCATCTCCGCCGCGTCGGAGAACCGGTCCTCCCGGCGCTTGCGCAGCGCCCGCAGCACGACCGCGTCCACGCCCGGCGGCAGTCCCGGGCGCAGCCGCGACGGCGGCACGGGCTCCTGCACCAAGTGCTGGTGCATCACCGAGAACGGCGACTCCCCGGTGTACGGAGGGCGGCCGGTCAGCAGCTCGTACAGCAGGCAGCCCACCGCGTACAGGTCCGTCCGGTGGTCCGTGTCGCGGCCTTCGATCTGCTCCGGCGCCAGATAGGCGGGCGTACCGACTGCCACGCCCGTCCCGGTCAGTCGGGTCGCCATCTCGCTGAGCGCCTTCGCGATGCCGAAGTCGAGGACCTTGGCCGTCCCGGCCCGGGTGAGCATGACGTTCGCCGGCTTGATGTCCCGGTGCACTATGCCGTGGCCGTGGCTGTGCCGCAGGGCCTCGAGCACCTGCCCCGCCGCGTCCACCGCCTGCCCGGCCGACAGCGGTCCGTCCCCCACCGCCTGGGCGAGGGTCCGACCCTCGACGTACTCCATGACGAGGTACGGCACGGCGAAACCGTCCACCGCGTCCTCGCCCACGTCGTACACGGTCGCCACGCCGGGGTGGTTGAGCGCGGCGGCCGCGTGTGCCTCGCGCTGGAACCGGGCGAGGAACTGCGGCTGCTGCACCAGCTCGGCGGAGAGCGTCTTGACCGCGACGGTACGGCGCAGGCGGTGGTCGACGGCCCGGTACACCGTGCCCATCCCACCGTGTCCAAGCTGCTCCACCAGCTCGTACCGCTGCCCCAGCGTCCTGTGCTCCACCGCGTTCCCCCAACGGGCCGTCCACGTCTTCGTACGTGTCGACGCCGGCAGTCCGCGGTTCGCAGATCGCGTTCGACACACGGAAGGAGACCCTAGACGCCGGGCCCCGTTCCCATCGGATGAAGTGATCAGAGCCTCATACGCATGCGGCCACGAGGCGCAGGGCTCCTGCAGCGCATCTGTCGACGGTGTGAACGGCGTGCCGGACTTACGGCATGGAGGAGACACGGACAACAGGTGAGGGCCCCTGGCGCAGTGCCGGGGGCCCTCACCTGTTGTCGTGCCGGACTAGGCGTCGAGAACCTGGCCCTCGCGCTTCACCACGGGAGGCAGGACGCTCCACGGGAAGTTGATCCATTCATCGGTCCGCTTCCACACGTACTCGCACTTCACGAGGGAGTGGGACTTCTCGTAGATCACGGCGGAGCGCACCTCGGCGACGGTGTCGAGGCAGAAGTCGCGCACCAGCTTGAGCGTCTTGCCGGTGTCCGCGACGTCGTCGGTGATGAGCACCTTCTTGTCGGAGAAGTCGATCGCGTTGGGGACGGGCGCGAGCATGACGGGCATCTCCAGCGTCGTCCCGACCCCCGTGTAGAACTCGACGTTCACCAGGTGGATGTTCTTGCAGTCCAGGGCGTAGGCGAGCCCACCGGCGACGAACACGCCCCCACGCGCGATGCTCAGCACGATGTCGGGCTCGTAGCCGTCGTCGGCGATGGTCTGCGCCAGCTCACGGACGGCGGCGCCGAACCGCTCGTAGGTCAGGTTCTCCCGTACGTCACTCATGTCGTCGTAACTCTCACACCTGGGTCCGATGGAAGTTCTGGAAGGACCGCGACGCGGTCGGCCCGCGCTGCCCCTGGTACCGGGAGCCGTAGCGCTCGCTGCCGTACGGGAACTCGGCGGGCGAGCTGAGCCGGAACATGCACAGCTGGCCGATCTTCATCCCCGGCCAGAGCTTGATCGGCAGTGTGGCGAGGTTGGACAGCTCAAGGGTCACGTGACCGCTGAACCCCGGGTCGATGAACCCGGCGGTGGAGTGCGTGACGAGCCCGAGCCGCCCGAGCGAGCTCTTGCCCTCCAGCCGCGAGGCGAGATCGTCAGGAAGGGAGATGACCTCGTAGGTGCTGGCCAGCACGAACTCACCGGGGTGCAGGATGAACGGCTCGTCCCCCTCGGGCTCGACCAGCCTGGTCAGGTCGGCCTGCTCGATCGAGGGGTCGATGTGCGGGTACCGGTGGTTCTCGAACACCCGGAAGTACCGGTCCAGCCGGACGTCGATGCTCGACGGCTGCACCATGGTTTCGTCGTAGGGATCGATCCGTACCCGCCCGGCGTCGATCTCGGCCCGGATGTCCTTGTCTGAGAGAAGCACGACCCGAGGATACGCAAGGCGCGCGGAGCCGTGACAATCGTGACGACCCGCGCGCCTTTCGATCTTCCTGGTCCGGTCCCGCCGGTGCGGTCGACCGTCCCGCCCGCTACCGCTTCTCCAGGGTGACCGGCACCACACTGCGGAGCCGGGCACACCGGGGACACCTCACCAGCCGGCCGGGGCCGAGCCGCTCGGCCTGCTGCATCGGGAACGAAGCGGTGCTGAAGACGTGCCCGTCCGCACAGCGAACGACGGTGCGTTGCATCAAATCCCTCAAGTCCCTTCCCCAAGAGCCGCGTCCGGCTTACTGCCCTGACGACAAAAGCCACATTACGGGATCAAAGAGACGACTCTCCAGGAGGCTCTCCGGCCCCGCCCGGACCCTCTCCCATCCCTCCACGGTACGCCCCAACTCCACTGCCCCGCACGGGGATCCCCCCGTCCCCACCCGACCCGGCTCTCGTGGTCCACACACGGGGGGTCGGCGATGAGGTACAGTGAGCGAGCGTTCGGACATCAACTCCCCCGGAGTCCATTTGTCCGTATTACGCGGGTGTAGTTTAATGGTAGAACATCAGCTTCCCAAGCTGAGAGCGCGAGTTCGATTCTCGTCACCCGCTCCAGAGAGAAACCCCAGGTCGGCGGCCTGGGGTTTCCTTGTTGTCCGGTCCAAGTCGGGGGTCGCCCGCCGTGTCACCGCCGTCGTCGGCGGTGTGGACCGGCTGTGAGCGCCAGGGCGGCTACCAGGAGAGGGCGTCCTCGGCGTTGTCCTGCCAGTAGGTGACGGTGGCAGCGCTGTTGAAGAAGACACCGCCGTTCGGCAGCTTCAGGGTCGTCTCCTTGTCGGTCGCGTTGCCCTTCCTGTCGGTGAAGATCACGCCCAGGGTCTTCTCCCTGGCTCCGCCTTCGCCTTCGGGGGTGGACGTCGTGATGCCCGCGTACGCGGACTGCCCGTGCTCGAGTGTCACCACGGCCTGCGGCGTGGTCTCCTCGGCCCACGCCAGGGGGGCCTGGGCGTCGGCGCCGGCCCTCAGGAAGGGGGCGATGTAGGCGTAGCAGGGCTTGGTGCCGGTGTTGGTCGCCTTGAGCAACAGGTGGTTGATCGGGCGGGACACCTCGGTGACCGTCAGCTTGGTGTTCGCCGCGGTGCAGGTGACGACCGAGGTGGCCTTCTCGGTGGCGGCCGAGGCGGTCTGCTCGGTGGCCTGGAAGCCGACGAGCGCGAGGGCGGCGGCGACGACCATGGAGGAGGCGGCCGCGCGGGAGACGGAACGAGTGGCGATACGCATGAGTGAGCTGCTTTCTCCGAATATCCGGAAGGTGATCTTCTGGTTGTGGGCCGTGCCGGTCGGTCTTGTCTTGGTCGTGCTACGTGTGGTGTGCGTGGGCGCGCCGGAAGTGCGTGCCGTGAACGCGGGGTTGAACGAGGACGATCGCCATGCCCGGTGAGGCGCCGTGCTCGGACGACCCGAGCCTGTGCCATACGGCGTTCCATCCGCCATGACCTTCGGGAGTTCCGGGATGCTGGAATACTCGCACCAGCTCTGAACTGCAGAAACGCGGCCTTCCTGGGATGCCGAATGGAATGGAGGACCGTGGGGGCACCCTGCCGAGACCGCCGGCTCCGGCGAAACGGGCACACACGAACACCTCGACGCACTTCGGCATCGGCATCGACATCGGCTTGGCTGACCCGGAGTTGAGCCCTCGTCCGGACGGATGACCCATCGCACGGTCAGGGGCACAGGGACACCGACGCGCGATATGTGCGGCTCCGTTTCCGGGGCGGCAGGCCCTAATCTGATCCCCGTGAGGCAGGCAGGCGCTGGGAAGGACGATCGGCGATGACGCCCCTGAGCACCGGGGACCCGGAGTCCATAGGCGGGTACACCCTTCTCGGACGGCTCGGGGCGGGCGGCATGGGAGTCGTCTATCTGGGAGTCTCCGCCTCGGGACGGCAGGTCGCGGTCAAGCTCGTACGCGGGCCGTATGCCCAGGAAGAGGAGTTCCGGACGCGCTTCCGGCAGGAGATCGCGGCAGCGCGCAGAGTGAGCGGTGCCTTCACCGCGCCTGTCGTGGACGCCGACCCGGACGCCGACCGGCCGTGGATGGCGACGCTCTACGTGCCGGGGCTCAACCTTGCCGAAGTCGTGGAGAAGGACGGCCCGCTGAGCCAGCGGGAACTGCGCGCGCTGGGGCTGGGGCTCACCGAGGCGCTGCGCGACATCCACCGGGCGGGCCTGGTGCACCGGGACCTCAAACCGCGCAACGTCCTGATGACCGAGGACGGGCCGCGCGTCATCGACTTCGGCATATCGCGCGCTGCCGACAACCAGAGCCTCACCACGACGGGGCGGATGATCGGCACTCCGCCCTTCATGTCGCCGGAACAACTGGCCGCTCCCCGAGACGTCACCCCGGCCTCGGACGTGTTCTCGCTGGGGTCACTGCTGGTGTTCGCGGCCGTCGGCACGGGACCGTTCGACGCCGACAGCCCGTACATAACCGGCTATCAGGTGGTGCACGGGACCCCGGACCTCGGCGGGGTACCCGAAGCGCTCCTGGGCATTGTCGAGCGCTGCCTGGACAAGGACCCGGCCGCACGGCCGGAACTGACGGACATACACCGCATGCTCCAGGCGCTGCCGGAGTCCGACGTCACAGCGTCCCCGAAGACCGGGCAGTCCGCGAAACCCCGGCGCCGCCCCACTTCCCGGAGCGCGCCCACCAGCTCCGCGGGTGCCGCGACCGGCACCGGCAAGCGCCGCCGAGCACGGATGCTGCTCACCGGCCTCGGCGCGGCGCTGGCCGTCACGGGGCTGTGCGTCGGGGTGGGTGTCTTCGTGTCCGATGCGGACACCACCGCCGCCTCCAAGACCACCGCCACCGCCCGTGCCGCGTCACTGCCCGACGGCTGGCGGCCGTGGCGCACGGAGCTGCGGCACGACGTGAAGGGTGTCCCCCTCGACTACGGCAGCTCCGGATGCGTGGCGGAGGGAAGCGCCCTGTTCTGCGGCGGTACGGGCTTCACGGTCGCCAGGATCGACGCGGCCTCCGGCCGCACCCTGTGGCGGACCGGCACCCGCCCTCAGGGGGCACAGCCGATCGGCGTTCGCGACGGGCTGGTCTATGTGTACGAGGATCCGGACGACAGGACCAGGCGCGTGGTGGCCCTCGACGCCACTACCGGGCACCGGCGGTGGCAACGCGACATCAACAAGTCCGAGGACGCGGTCCTGTACGACGGCGGGCTGCTGACCCTGTCTCCCGACCACTCGTCGTTCGTGGCCTACGGGCCTTCCGGCAAGGAACTGTGGCGGGCGCCCTCGCTGGACGAGTACTGCACTCCGTCGGTGCTGGGAGGCGTCCCCCATGCCCTGTGCTCGCAGGGCATCGAGCCCGGCCAGGCCCCGGTCGAGCTGATGAAGCTCGGACCCGGCAGCCTGAGCGGAACCGCCAGACTGCCCAAGAAGGCGGAAGCGCTCGGCACTGTCGGCGGGCAACCCCTGTTCCTCGCCCCGCAGACCGCGAAGGACGTGTACGAAGCCGGCTACGAACGGCCGTACAACGCGCTGCTGCGGGTGGCCTCGGAGACCGGGAAGGTCGAACGGATACCGCTGGCACGTCCGCTGACCGGCGCGGCCACCCTGGTGGACGGCGTCGTCTACTTCGTCCGGTCCGACGGGTCGGTCACCGCGGTGTCGGCGGACAGCGGCAGACAACTGTGGCAGAAGGTGACGGACGTGGAGAGTCTGTCCGCGCCCGCGGTGTCAGCGACGTACGGGCGGGTCTATTTCTCCAACCGTTTCGGCCGTCTGCTGGCTTTGGACAGTCGCACCGGAGCGCAGGTCTGGCGCACCTCCGCACTGGACGCCCCCGGGGACAAAGCGCAGGACTACCCGCCGCGAGTGCTGCTCGTCAAGGACGCGATCGTGGCGATGGCCGGCGACACTGCCTTCTCCCGGAGCCCGGACGGGCCCACCTGACCGGCCGAGGCGAATCGCCGCGCACCGTGCGGATCATCCCTCGGACCGCCTGCGCTGCCAGCAGCGCGAAACCAGCCCTTCAAACGGCACCCCCGGCGGCGTACCCACAGGTCAGAAGCTGTGCCGCCATCCAAGCGCCGTCCTTCCCAGGCTGAGAGCGCGCGGCGCCGGGAGCCGTGGGACGGGCGCCGGTGCGCCGGCGTTGGCGACCGGGTGCCCAGCGAACCGTGAGTTTCGGACGGTCGGTGTCGGGGAGCCGGCCACGGTGCGGTGTGTGGTCCAGCCAGCGCCGGGTACGGCCGGCTTCGGTGAAGCCTCGTAGCAAGGTGCCGAGGAGGGGGTGGCGGGAGGGACGTCGTGTCCACCCGCCGTACGCCGATCGCTGGCAGACAGTCGCTGTTCTCCACCGTCTCGCGGACCTCGGGCCTGCTGCCCGCCCCCGCGTAGAGGTCGAGGAAGTACGGACTGGTCTCGTCGATGAGCACCTTGACTGTGTTGACGGCGGCGATCGGCAGCTGCATCCTGCCCGCCAACTCCAGCAGCTCGCCGGTCACATCGAAGCGGTCTGCATCGATGTCGCCAAGGATCGCAGGCGAGTGCGCGCCGGTGAGCCGGGCGACGATCGCGGCGGTCGTGCGCGTACTCCGTGCGTCGGCTGATGATGGGAGTACGGCCGAACACGCGGAGCTGATCATGACGGGTTGGCGTGTCAGGGACTACTCCCCGGACGATCTCGAAGCGGTGATCCGCGTCGATGCGGAGAGCGGGACGACCGAGGAGCCGCCGCTCTTCCCGCTCTCGGACGCCGTGGCGGCCCTCCAGGCCCTCCATCCGGCGGTGGTGGCCACGGCCGACGACGTGGTGGTCGGCGCCGCGGTGAGCAGAGTGGAGGGTGACCGGGCATGGATCCTGCGCATCTGCATGGCCCCTGCCTGGCGGCAGCGGGGGCTCGGCAGTGCCCTGATCACAGCCCTGGAGCAGCGGCTCTTCGCCGACGGCGTCCGAGCGGTGTACGCGGGTCTGCCCGAGGGCGAGACAGGTGCCGCCGCTCTGCACAACTGCGGCTTCGGCGCCCGCTCGGGCCTGGTCCTCTTCTCGAAACGCGGACCGGTGACCTCACAGTCGGCCGGGGTGCTGTCCTCGCTCGGAGCGGAGCTGCCGCCCGGGGGACTGTGGCAGAAGGTCGCGGGCATGCAAAGGGAGAAACACCTCATCGAACGCCGTCTCGTCCTGCCCCTGGCCCATCCCGAACTGGCCGCCCGGCACGGAGTGGAACTGCCACGGGCGGTCATGCTGTTCGGCCCGCCCGGAACCGGCAAGAGCACGTTCGCACACGCGATCGCCAGCCGCCTGGGATGGCCCTTCCTCGAACTGTTCCCCGCACGTCTGGCCGCCGAGTACGGCCTGGCGAGCGGCCTGAGCCGTCGCTTCGACGAGATCGCCCAGCTCGACCACGTGCTTGTCTTCATCGACGAGGTCGAGGAGGTCGCCGGGACACGCAGCGGTGCGGACGCGACCGCGGTCGGCGTCGTCAACGAGCTGCTCAAGGCGATCGTCCGGTTCCGGGGCCAGGACGGGCGGCTGCTCGTCTGTGCCACGAACAACGTGACCACGCTCGACTCCGCGTTCCTTCGGCACGGCCGCTTCGACTATGTACTGCCCATTGGCCCACCCGACCACAGCGCCAGGACGGCACTGTGGGAGAGCTACCTGGCTCGAGCGGACGCCGAAGCCGACAGCGCGGCACTGGCGTCCGCCAGCGAGGGGTTCACCCCGGCCGACATCGCCCACGTGGCACGAACCGTCTCCCAGACCCAGTTCGAGCGCACCTTCGACACCGGAACCCGCACCCACCCCACCACCGACGACTACCTGGGCACCATCCGCGACACCCAGCCCACGGTCAGCAGCGCCATGGCCCAGGAGTTCGCTCACCAGACCGAGAAGTTCGCCCGCATCTAGCGTCCTGGCTCGCGGGGATCCCGTCTGCACCGGAGGTGTCAGGCCGGCGGAGACGGCATGACGCTGCCGACGTCGATGGCCATGTCGATGAGGATCTGTTCGGCCTCGGTGACGTTGTCGGCCCGAACGGCCCTGGCCATCGCGGCGCGTGCCGCGTCGGGCTCCGTGTCCGGTGGGACCACCAGCAGGGAGAAATGGTCCCGGTCTCCGCGGGTGATGAGGACGGTGTCGTCACCGATCGGGAAGGAGTCGATGTGCACGACCCGACCGTCGACCGTCAGCCGTGTCGGCAGTTCGTCCCAGGTGCCGGCGTCGAGTCCGACGCGGGTGACAGGTCCGAGGTGTTCGGTCAACGCGGTGATCAGCGAGGGAAGCTCGGCACCGATGTCCCGGGACCGCGGCCACCAGGCACCGTCCAGGATTCCCTCGCGTGCGTGTGTCGTCTCCAGCCTCAGCAGGGCCGTCCCGGGTCTCACCGGCTGGTGGACGGTGTCCGGCAGGAACCGGGGAGTGCCGGGGATGTCGGAGTCGGTCATGGTGTCCGCCCGTCCTTCGTATGCCGGTTGCACGCCCTCGGCGGCCGCACTGCCTCGGTGGACGCGGCTCAGCCACGTTCTTCCTCTGCTGTCTCCATCCGTCGGATCCCCTGGTGCGTCAGCGTGATCATCGCGGGCGTGTTGCCCCTCGCCCAGTCGACGACGACCCAGCCTTCGCCCGCCAGATACGTACAGGCGGCGGCCAGATCCTGCTCAGGGATACCGAGGTCGTTGCGGAGCTCCATCCCGTCGACGCCCAGGAGCCGATTGCCCTCGGCAGCTTCGTACACAGCCCGCATGATCTTCTCGCGGTACGTCTTCCGCTCGCGCAGTGTCGCCATGACGCGCCGTCCTTCACCGTCCCCAGTCGTGCCGAAGTCGATGTCATCGGCGGTCGCTGTCGTGGTGGGGCGGGTCGGAACAATCGCCACCGCCACCCGGCGGTGCCTCCGGGGCCGACGGCCGATCCCCGGCAGGGCATCGCCGTAGTGGAAGGCAGCGATCCGTTCGTCGTGCTGGGCATTGAGCCGGTGGATCAGAACGACTCCGATGGCGATCACGACGAGCAACACAGCCACGGCGCCAAGAGTCATGGCTCTTTCACATCTCCTGGCCGGAGGGCGGACGGTCGCCCTGGCAGGCCGATGCGCCACGGCAGGGTCGACGGCCGAGACGCCCCGCCATCGGTCTCCCACACTTCTTCCCGGCACCGGGCATCGACACTGTCTGCCTCTTCCCGGCCGCCGGCGCCTTCCAACCGGCCCGGAACCGGGCGCGCCAGTGTCAGCGAGAAGCGGGCCGGCGGCGAGGGTGCGCGCTCACTCGGTGTCGTACGGCCGATGGTCACGTTCATGGCGCGGACCTGCCCCCGGGCTCGTCTGCGACAGCCCGGCGTTGTCGATCACCGGGAACGACACCCGCGTAGAAGCCGGCGTGCGAAAAACTCCCGGTACGTTCAGCCTACTCCGCTCCCGAGCCCGAAAATGTGCGCATGACCAGCTACTTTCCTGGCTCGGGGGCGACTGGTCACAGCCACTCCTCGGCGCGTGCGGCCCGAGGACTGGTGGTCGGTCCACAGCCATGTCCTGCCCGCGGCGACGGCAAGCCGTACAGCGGTGTCGTGGAGGCGCGCCGTCGTGTCGACCGTGCGGCCGGGTACTCGCAGAGGGACCATCGGGGCACGGACGTCTCCGTGGCCCCGGCGGCCGGGGCCACGGTGGCAGGGCGGTCTGTGCAGGGAAGGGCGGCGGCGTGGTGGACGGCGTGAGGCCCGACGGAGAGCGGGAGCGGCGGCTGTCGGCGGCGGAGCCAGGTTTGTGGCGACAGGTGGTCGAGCAGCTGGGCACGGCCGTTGCAGTGATCGACCCGGCCGGGCGGATCGTCGCGGTCAATCCGGCCGCCGAGCGGCTGGTGGGGCGCGCCGCAGCGGTGATGCACGGGAAGGACCTGCATGACCTGTGCCATCGGGACCCGGGAGGTGCCCTCATCCCGCGAGAGCAGTGTCCGCTGCTGCGGGCACTGGCCGAGGGACGTTCGGCACGCGGGGACGACGACAGGTGCCTGCGCGGTGACGGACGGCTGATCCCGATCTCCTGGTCGGCCACGCCTCTGACGGACGGCGTCTCCGGCGTCTACCGGGGCATGGTCGTACTGATCGTCGAGACCGCGGCGGACCGACGTGCCCGCAGGGAACACGCGGAACGCGCAGAGCAGGTGGAACGGGCGGAACGGGCGGAACGAGCCGCCCATGCGAGCGCTCTGGAGAGTCTCGCCGAGCGGTTGACACTCGTCGCGGAGATCACCGACGTGCTCGGTCAGACCCTGGAGGTGGACGAGGCCCTCGCCCGGTTGAGCCGGCTTCTGGTTCCCCGCCTTGCCGACTGGGCGGCGGTGGACCTGCGGGTCGGCTCCCGCCAGGTGCACCGGGTGGCGGTGACCGGCCCCGGGGGCCGTGACGCCGGACAGGAGGACTGGCGCGGTCATCTGCCCCCGGCCGGGGAGGCGGCTCACTCGCCCCTGGTCCAGGTACTGAACGGAGGCGATCCCGTCCTGCAGGACCGGGCGGACATGGACGCACCGCCCGACTCCCCCCTGGCCGCCGTCGACAGCGCCTTCCTCGCAGCAACGGGCGCGGCATCCGTCATCACGGTGCCGCTGGGCAGCAGAGGGCAGGTCACCGGTGCCCTGACACTGGTGCGCACCGACCCGGCACGTCCCTTCGACACCGGCGATGTGGACGTGGTGAGCGACATCGGCCGCCGGGTCGGCCTCGTCATCGACAACGCCCGCCGGTTCGGCCGGCAGCGCGCGGTCGCCGAGGCCATGCAGCGCAACCTCCTGCCCCCGCTGCCCGAGCACGGCCGGTTCCAGCTGGCCGCCCGGTACCAGCCCGCTCCGGCCGGCTCCCAGGTCGGCGGTGACTGGTACGACGCGTTCCCACTGAGGGACGGCACGCTCGCCCTGGTCATCGGCGACGTCGTGGGCCACGATCTGACCGCCGCGGCCGGGATGGCACAGTTGCACGGCATCCTGCGCTCCCTCGCCTGGGACCACACCGGGCCGACCGGTGCCGTCGTGGACCGCCTCGACGACGCCATGCACGCCATCACGACCGTGCCGATGGCCACCCTCGTCCTCGCCCGGGTGGAGGGCCCGGACACCGGCCCCTGGACGCTGCGCTGGACCAGTGCCGGGCACCCGCCGCCCCTGCTGCTGACCCCCGACGGAAACGCGCAGTACCTCGAAGCCGGGCAGGGACTCATCCTCGGAACCCACCTGGGCGCCGACGCTCACCGACCGAGCGCCGACCACGCCCTGCCGCCCGGGTCCACCCTCCTGCTCTACACCGACGGCCTGATCGAGGTTCCCGGCAGCGACCTGGACACCGGGTTCGGCCGACTGCGCCGCCGTGCCCTCGCCCACGCCCACGAACCGCTGGACACCCTGTGCGACCAGCTGACGGCCCGGATGCCGCCCGGCAGCACCGACGACATCGCCCTCCTCGCCCTGCGCCTGCCCCGACCGGGGCCGAGGGGTGTTCCATGACGGGGTGGCTGCTCACGTCCCCGGAGCCAGCACCAGAACGCGGAACGGACCGGGCGGCACAGCCGGGAGGGCGCCGTCTTTGGCGTACCGCCAGCCCCAGGACCGCATGGTCTCAATCGTCCTGTCGTCCCGGGCGTCCACCAGCGCGAGGCCGAGCGCAGCGCCGTGGTCGGCGAGCAATCGCCGCTGCAGGCGCCGGGCGAGGTTCCAGACATGGTCCTGGTACTCCCGGCGCACGCGAGGCGGGACGACGATTCCGGAGACGACGAAGAGCCGACCGGAGGCGGCGCGGCGGAGCAGACTCCCCAGAACGTGTCCGTCGAAGCCCGCCCACCACGGACCTGCGCCGCCCACGGGGAAGCCGTAGGCGTATCCGGCCAGGGCGGTGGTCTCCGCGATCAGCAGCGAGAACCCCGGTCGTCGTGCGTCGGCCGCGAGATGGCCCAGGAAGGCGGCACGCGCCTGGTTCCACGCCCATGGGTCGCCACCGGAGGTCTCCGCGTACAGGTCGCCCAGCTCCTGCAGACGGTCCGCGACCTGACCACGCGTCAGGGGACGGACGCGTTCTGCCACCTGGGGCGAGGACCTGCGCCCCGCCTTCGGCGGGCCCGGCACGCGGGTGCGCGGCCTGCCCCGTGCGGGCCGGAGCGCCGGGAGGGCCAAGGTCGTCGGGAGGAACACCTGCGTGGTCATGACCAACCCTGCCCCGGGCGCGCGCCAAAGCCGACCCGGCGTCATCGATCCCCGAGAACGGCACCGGCGTCTGAGGCGGTGCGCGGCGTGCCCTCGGTCTCTCCACCGTACTCCCGGCCGGGCCCGCCCCGGCGGCCCGGCGGTCGCCGACGACCGCGTCAGCCGGCGCCGACAACGGCACCGGCCTTCCGGGATCGGACGCCGCTTTCCGGCCCGGGCCGGCTCGCACGGCCACCGGGCTCGGGCGACCTGCAGTCAGCCGGACCGCCGTTCGGCCATGGCACGCGCGGCCACCTTTACCCGGCATACCCTTCAAAGGAGGGCCGCCGTGGAAACGCGTCGCAGCCCCCGCACCTCACCCGGTGTGTCGGGGGGCCGGATTCGTGGTTCGTACCCGTCGCCGCCAGGAGGTCCGTATGGAGCACGAGCCCTTGCCCCCCGAGGGCCACGCCGAGGTCCGCGTCGTCGCCGCGACGCCGGAGGTCGCCCGTCGCGTCGCCGAAGTGCTCCGGCGCTGCTTCGCCTCGACCGAGCAGCGCAGCTACCCCGCCGGCTGCGAAGGAGGGACCCGGCTCCATCTCACCCTCGACACCGCGCACGCCGCGGAACCCGCACGTTCCTGGCTCGCGACCAGCGAATCAACGGATCAGGACCGGACACACACCGATGAGGTGTGACCCGGGGGTCCGTTCAGCCGCGAGGACCAGCCGTCGTGTCCGTCCCCGCGCGGCCGTCACCTCGGAGAACGACAGCCATGACGAAACTCCGCGAACGCAAGAACAACCGGAAGGCGGTCCTGCGATCCCTGTACGGGGCTGCCGAACTCAATCGCCCCGAGGTCAACGGATCGGCGCTGCGCGCCGAGCTGGGTCTGCCCGACGAGGACCTCTCCGCCGCCTGCGTCTACCTGGCCGACGAGGGCCTGATCAACGTGGACTGGACCTCGCACCGGACCCCAGCCGCCGTCTCGCTGACGCATGAGGGCATCTGCCTGATGGAGGAGTTGGAGGAGGAACAGGAGGAACAGGAGGATCGCGACAGGACAGAGAAGGCACAGCCGGACGACTGACCCACCCGCTCCTCGTCGACCAGGAGTAGTCTGATCGTACCGAGGGCTTTTCGCGCAGCGCGACCGGCGGTGCCGTTCCCGGCGAGTGACCAAACGGGCAGTCGTCCCACGGCTCCCGGAATGGGATCGCACGATGGAACCCAGAACGCCGGCCGAGGGTGCACCCGGTGCCGACGCCCACACGTACCGCATGCCCATGCCCCGCCTGACCCTCACCCCGGACGCCAGCCACGGTCCGCTGGACGGGGCCTGGTGGCCTCGCTGCGACGCGCTGGAACTCGAACTCCCCTCCCTCATCGGCTCGTTGGAACCGGACCCGGAGGCCGCGATACGGGTCACCGTGGACGCCGACGAATGGCCCGACGCCCCGCACACGGTGATGGCGCCCGGCCGGGTGATCGCCGTGGAGCCGGCCGGCCCCGGAAGCGACACGCACGTCATCACCCTGGACTGCGGCACCGTGGGACGCTGGGTGCTCCTGGTCGTCCCGCCCGAGGAGCCCGCCGGAACAGCCGCCCGGCTGCTGGCCGCCGCCTCCGACCCCGAGAACCCGCTGACCGCCGCGCGGATGCTGGCGCTCGCCGAAACGGGTCGCCCGGTGGACA
The DNA here is from genome assembly GCF_040642095.1 of Streptomyces sp. NPDC020362. Taxonomy (NCBI): domain Bacteria; kingdom Bacillati; phylum Actinomycetota; class Actinomycetes; order Kitasatosporales; family Streptomycetaceae; genus Streptomyces; species Streptomyces sp. NPDC020362. The sequence continues at coordinate 110,408 of NZ_JBFAET010000003.1, read as the reverse complement.
CGACCGGGGAGGCGGAATGAGGCAGGCGGCTCCTTGGGAGCCCACGGCAGGGACGACCGGCCGGCCTCAACCACCATCCTCGCGCGTACCGCTGACCACTCATGGCGAAGCACCCGCGCTCTTCGAGGAGTGCCGCATCGTCCGCGCACGCGGCGAACTGGACGCCCAGACCCTGGCGCCACTGGCCCGCGCCCTGGCCGAGGCCCGCGCGGCCCGGCCCGGACGGCTCCTCCTGATCGTGGACCTGAGCGAGGTGACCTTCACCGACTGCAGCATCCTGACGCCCCTGTGCGAGGCGTGGTCCGACTGCTGCGCCCGGGGCGGCTGGATGCGCATCGTCCACGACAACCACACGACCGACCTGGTCTTCCGCCACACCGGCCTTCTCGACCGGTTCCCCGCCTACGCGACCGCACAGGACGCCTGGGAGGGACGAACGGCCGACACCGACGGACCCGAGCCCGGGGCGGCACTCGTCCGAGGACTCCTCCGGCCCCGTCCCGGTGCCGGCCGGAGCCACCCGGACGTCGCAGCCTCCGACCCCGCCCTCCGTCTCACCGCGAGCGCACTCCTCGCCGCCGAGGCGCACCGTCCGGCCGAGGACGACGTCCCGCGCCGAACCACTCGACAGGACACCTCATGAGCGAGCGACTACGGCCACCGCCGCCGGCCCCGCCCCTCCTCCGTCTGTACCTCGCGCCCGAGAGCGCCGTGCCACGCCGTATCGACGGGGCCTGGTGGCCGCGCACCTTCGATCTCCTGGCGGAACTGCCGCCACTGCTCTCCGGTCTGCCCCGTGCCTGGGGCCAGATCGTCAGTGTCCTGGTGAACGGCACGGCGTGGACCGGGGCACCGGGCCGCATGCTCGTCTGCAACGAGGTCGTCCGGCTGCGCAGGACCACCACGGCGCACGCGCCGAGCACCATCGTCCTGATGGCCCCCGGCCATGGGCGCCGGGATCTGCTGGTCGTACCACCGGAGGCGTCGGAGCAGGCCGCCGAATCGCTCATGTCCGCAGTCGGGCTGACACCGGAGCAGGGCCACTTCGCGAGCTGAGTGCGCGGGTTCGACCTGTCCGGCGGCACACGCAGGCACACGTCGTGCGATCCACGGGTCGCGACACTCGAGCGACCCGGGGCCCTGCCTCGATACGGGATGCGTCCGGACGCGCCGTGTGCCGAGCCCGCAGTCCACCGCCGGCCAGTACGCGCCCGGCGGCGCCTCCTCGCCGGCCGGCGGCGAACTGCGGCTCGTCGGGCTGTGCGCGAAAGGAGATCTGTCACGGCGAGTCCACATCTTCGTGCCTGCCGGAGTTAGGGTTGTCGCACGAGGCAGATGGCGCTGAATCCTTCGATGCACGGGTGCCACGCGCGCCCGGGCCCCTCGCCGCGTCCCCGAAAACGAAGGTGCTATGCCCGCTGAGAACGCCCCTGCCGCCGGTAACCTCGACGACGACGACTATCCCGCCTACACCATGGGGCGGGCCGCCGACGTTCTCGGCACCACCCCCGCCTTCCTCCGGGCCGTCGGCGAAGCCGGGCTGGTGACTCCTCTGCGTTCGGAAGGCGGTCACCGCAGGTACTCCCGCCGCCAGTTGCGCATCGCCGCCCGCGCCCGTGAGCTGGTCGACCAAGGCACCCCCATCGAGGCAGCGTGCCGCATCATCTCTCTTGAGAACCAGCTCGACGACGCCCTCCGTCTGAACCGGGAAATGCTCCGCAAGCTGGACGGACACAATGCGGATACCTAGTATCGCCAGTACAGAAATATAGATTCCGGCGGAATGAGGATTACCGGACGAACACGGAAACGCACGGCCGTTTCCACTCGACCCGTGTTAGTGTGATACCGGTTGCGCTTTTGATTGCCAGAGATTTTTTCTTTGCAGAGCTTTCCGGATCTTTCCGGAGGGGTGATCATCGCGGCGACTCGGCTCCGCGAAGTGCGGAGTCCGGTACTGCCCCTCAAGGGAGATTCAACATGGCATCTGGCACCGTGAAGTGGTTCAACGCGGAAAAGGGATTCGGCTTCATCGAGCAGGAGGGCGGCGGCGCTGACGTGTTCGCCCACTACTCGAACATCGCCACCGCCGGCTTCCGCGAGCTTCAGGAAGGCCAGAAGGTTACTTTCGACGTCACGCAGGGCCAGAAGGGCCCGCAGGCCGAGAACATCGTTCCCGCCTGACACTGACGCGAACCATCGCGAGCCACCGGCTCGCGCATCATGTGGCTGGGGCCCGCGCTCTTGGGGTGCGGGCCCCAGCCCATTGCTTCACCCGGCTTTTTGCATTTGCCTTCGGCTCATTCTTGTGAATCCTGCGCGGCCGCCCGCCGCTGGACGGAATTCCTCGATACGCCGCATCGAGGAAGGTTCCCCCATGAACCGCACCCGTCGCACCGGCGGCAGTTCCGTCCGCTTCCGCACGGACGGAAGTCCCACGCGTTCGACAGGCTCCGCTCGCGACGCCCGCTTCCATACGCAGGAGACGAGCCGGCAAGGCCCCCGCACGGCCGCCGGGCGGGGGAGCGGCCAGGGAGCACGCTCCACCGCACGCCGACAGGAGTTCGCCCTGCCGGTGACCCTCACCGAGCCCATGCCGGCGGTCGAGACGTTCGCCGAACTGGACATGCCCGCACGGCTGCTGGCCGCGCTCCGCGCCGAGGGCGTGACCGTTCCCTTCCCGATCCAGGCGGCCACACTGCCGAACGCGCTGGCGGGCCGGGACGTCCTGGGCCGGGGTCGTACTGGCTCGGGCAAGACGCTCGCCTTCGGTCTGCCGGTACTGGCCCGCCTGGACGGGCAGCGGGCCCAGCCCCGACATCCGCTCGCCCTCGTCCTCGTACCCACCCGGGAACTGGCCCAGCAGGTCACCGACGCGCTGGCCCCGTACGCCCGCGCCCTTCGGCTGCGGCTCGCCACCGTGGTGGGCGGCATGTCGATCGGCCGTCAGGCGAGCGCCCTGCGCGGCGGAGCCGAAGTCGTCGTCGCCACGCCCGGCCGGCTCAAGGACATCATCGAGAGGGGAGCCTGCCGGCTGGACCAGGTCGCCGTCACCGTCCTGGACGAGGCCGACCAGATGGCCGACATGGGCTTCATGCCGCAGGTGACCGCACTGCTCGACCAAGTACCCTCCTGCGGCCAGCGGTTGCTGTTCTCGGCCACTCTGGACCGCAACATCGACCTCCTGGTGCGCCGCTACCTCCACGATCCCGTGGTGCACTCGGTCGACCCGTCCGCGGGAGCCGTCACCACCATGGAGCACCATCTGCTGCACGTGCGGGACGCCGACAAGGACAGCGCCGTGAGCGAGATCGCCGCCCGCGACGGACGTGTGCTCATGTTCCTGGACACCAAGCACGCGGTGGACCGGCTGACCGAGCACCTGCTGTCCGTGGGTGTGCGCGCCTCGGCCCTGCACGGCGGCAAGTCCCAGCCGCAGCGCAACCGGACGCTCGCCCAGTTCAAGGACGGCCACGTCACGGTCCTGGTGGCCACCAACGTCGCCGCCCGCGGAATCCACGTCGACAGCCTCGACCTCGTCGTGAACGTCGACCCTCCGAGCGACCACAAGGATTACCTGCACCGCGGCGGCCGTACCGCCCGCGCCGGCGAGTCCGGCACCGTCGTCACCCTCGTCCTGCCGCACCAGCGTCGCGCGGTGGACCGTCTGATGGCCGACGCCTGCATCACTGCGCGTACCGCGCGGATCCGTCCGGGCGAGGCCGAACTGCATCGCATAACCGGCGCCCGGACCCCCTCCGGCGTGCCCGTCACCCTCACCGCGCCGGTCGCCGAACGACGCGGGGGCAAGGGCCCCGCCGGCCGGGGCCGCCGGGGCCGGGCTGCCGGCCGTGGCGAAAGCGCCCCGGCCGCCGCCCGAGTCCGTCGGTCCGCCAAGCGGAACACCCCATAGCGGCAGCACGGGTATGCGCTCCCAGCGGTCGGCACCAGACGTCGCCCGTCCTGCACGCTCCGACGAAGAGGAGAAGCCCTTGACGCCGATTCCGCCCCGAACACGGCACGCCGACGGCACCGGTCTGACCGCCCGCGACGCCATGCACGCTCCCGGACCGCAGGTGGACGACCACATGGCCGTCGACGTGGCTCTCTCCGTGCTCATCGGTGCCCGTGTCCCGCACCTGCTCCTCCAGGACGAGGACGGCCGGTGCACGGGACTGGTCACCCGGGCCCAGCTCGCCGCACACCGCGGCGGCTCGTGGTACAGCGACCGGACGCGGCTGCGGGACCTCCCGTTCGACCGCGGACCGTTCACCTCGTCCAAGGCCGCACTCAGCGAGGCGGAAGCCGCCATGCGGGTCCGGGCCCTGCACATATCCCCCGTGATCGACGAGCACGGCTACGCCCTGGGCATCCTCGCTCTCACGTCCTGACCGCCGTCCGACCGCTGTCGCGCGGTCGGCCTCTCCGGTGTTCTTCCCCGCCCCCTGTGGAGGCATCCATGCGCTGTGTCATCGCCCGTTTCCCCTTCGACCTGACCAAGTGCGAGGTCGAGCAGTCGATGAGCGGCATCACGCCCGAACCTGTCACCGGCGTGTCCGTGACCATCGACCGCCGCGTCTACCCCGTGATGCAGGTAGGGGAAGGGATCACCGGGCTGAACCGCCGGGACTTCACGACCGGTGAGATGCGCCGGGCGCTGACCCGCCTCGGCTTCACCTGCCACGACGCGCGCCCGGTCATGCCGGCCCGAGAAACGCGATCCGACGAGGACGCCCTCGGTTGGTGACGCTTTCCGGGGCGACGGCAGGTCATGCGCCGTTTTTTGGGTTGGAGAGCCGAGGATGTGGCACCCGGCCCGTGAGCGGGCCGGACACGCACATCCGCGTCCCGTAGGGGCCCACGGTTCGGCCACGAGCCGCGTGCCGCACGAGACGGGCGCGGCCCGCTGCGCCCGGTTGTCGCCGCGGGGCTGCCCGGCGACAACCGGTGTGGCCCGTCCGGGCCGCGCCCACAGCGCTCCGCACGAGCGCCCGGGGCCGCCTCGACGCGCTCGGCCGCGGTACCTCGTTGGATACCGGTCAGGCCTTCGGCCGGGATCTGCGTGGCGTGCTCGATCTGCTTGACGTGCGAGCCGTACGCCTTGTGGAACTTTTCGCCCTGCTCGTCGTCGCCCCATGGCGACCCGGCCGCGCCAAGCCCGTGCCTCAGCTCGGTCAGCGCGTGTGCAAGAGCAACGCTTTGGCGTTGAAAGTGGGGAGGGGGCGCCTCGACGTCGGCGATCTTGAGTCGAGTATCTCGCCACGACCACCCGTGACCTGGCACCCTTCCCCTCTGGTGACTGCACGGATCCCCTCTGGTGGCTGCATGGATATGCAACCCCGGTTGCCGGTCACTGCTTCGCGACTGCGAGTCACACCAAGGCCGAGTAACAATCCGGCGGGTATCCGTAAGTCATCTCACCGGCCCTTGGGGTGCCGCGTTTTGCGGCGGCTCCGTAAGTAACGACGTCGCGCCATTTCCACCTTCGCTGCCGCCGAGCGCCTCGACATGGCACGTGCACTCCAGCCGCACCACAGGGGCGCGGCCGGGGCCATGAAGTGCCGGCGGATCATCGGGCCGTGAACGCGCTCGGCATCCGGTGCGTGAAGTCACTACGAGGGCATCCCGGGTGCGCGGGTCCGTCGGCCTCTGCGGCGGTACGGTGTGCGGCAGTCGATCGCCCGTTCTGTGATCGCTGACCAACAAGGGGGTTTCATGAAACACCGCCGCCCACGCCACCGTCGCAGAGCGATAGCCAGAGCGGTCGGTTCGGCGGGTGCGCTGGCCGTTGCCCTGGGTGTGGGGATAACGCCGGCGATGGCCGCCGGGAAGACGTCCGCCAAGCCTGCGGCCACCGGGTTCTCGCCCGACCAGCCCACCCAGGCCGACCAGCCCGACGGGAACAAGCCCTGGGCGCCCGAGAACGACGAGGCGCCACTGCACCACAAGCCCGTCCGTCCCGACGCCCTCGCGTCCGGCCGCACGGCCCCGTCCGGTCTCCAGCTCAACATGCCCGCGCCGACCGGGCAGTACAGCGTGGGCATGGTCGGCCTGCACCTCGTCGACAAGTCCCGTACGGACCCGTACGTGCCCGGCAGCAAGCCTCGCGAGCTGATGGTGTCGCTCTGGTATCCGGCCACCGCCACGTCCGGGCACTATCAGGCGCCGTGGATGTCGTCGATCTCCGGCGCCCACTTCCTCGCCTCCCGCGGGCTGTCGCCGCAGCAGGTGACCCTGCCGAGGACCGCGGGCCATGTCCTCGCCCCGGTGAACACCAAGCTCGGCAAGCTGCCCGTCCTGCTGTACTCGACCGGGCTGCACTCCGACCGCGCCATGGGCACCGCGCTCGCCCAGGATCTCGCCAGCCGCGGCTACCTCGTCGTCACCGTCGACCACACCCACGACGCCAACGAGGTGCAGTTCCCGGGCAACCGGCTCGAGGTCAACACGATGCCGGCGGGCAGCCACTCCTCCGACACGCTCAAGGTGCGCGCGGCCGACATCCGGTTCGTCATCAACCAGCTCGGCACGATCAGCAGGGGCGGCAACCCGGACGCCGGCCACGCCACCCTCCCCTCCGGGCTGTCGAAGTCGGTGGACACGTCCCGCATCGGGATGTTCGGCTGGTCGCTGGGCGGCGCTGCGGTCGACACCGCCATGCAGCTCGACCACCGAATCGCCGCCGGTGCCAACCTGGACGGCCAGTTCTTCGGGACGGCGCCGAGCAAGGACCTGGACCGCCCCTTCATGCTCTTCAGCTCCGGCACCCACAACCGCAACAACGACGGGTCGTGGCGCACACTGTGGTCGCATCTCAAGGGTTACCGGGTCGACGTCCAGCTCCATGGCGCGGCGCACCTGTCGTTCAGCGACAACGAGTGGATGGTGCCGCAGGAGGCGGGCCTGCTCGGGCTCTCCCAGGCCCAGCTCCAGCAGCAGTACGGCACGATCGACCCGAACCGCGCGATCGCGGTCCAGCGCGCATATCTCGCGGCCTTCTTCGACCAGGAGCTGCGCCACCGGCACAGCTCCCTGCTCGACGGACCCGACAACAAGTACCCGGAGATCTCTTTCGTCCGCTGACCGGACATCCGAAGGGTGGGCCCTGTTCACAGGTCCGCCCTTCGGCGTGTCGGGGATGGCGGTCCCGCATGCGTCGGCCGTCGGCCTGTGGCCCCATTGACCCGTACGACACAGGGACGAAAGTGTGATGGTTATGTCATCACGTGAAGCTAGAGTGTTCGCCCTATCGAACATTCGGGCGCTCGGCGCCAATTGAGGAAGGATCCCTGCCCTGCCCTCCGCACCCCGGGCGCCGCGCCGACACCGCATCCGCCGCCGCGCCGACATGCCGATGCTTGGCGGGGTGCGCCCGCCTATCGCCTCACTCGTCGTACTCCTGCTGGTGGTCGCCGCCCTGGCCGTGATCGGGCTCGACGGCATCCACGCGGCGCGTATGCCGCAGGCCGTATTGGACGGCGAGCAGCAGATCGCCGCGGACACCGCGCTGTCGACGCGCACCACGATCGACGTCGAGGCCGGCACCGTACGCCGTACGGCCAACGCGTACCCGGCGACGGGCACATCGACCCCCACGACCGCGCTCAAAGCGCTGACGTCCGCCAGGAAGGGGGTCCTCGGCAGTGCGCTGCTCGACCCGCACACCGGCAAACTGCTGGCGGCCGGCGGCAAGACGGTGCCGCTGGCCGGCGTGGACGTCGCCAAGGCGGCGTCCGGGCACGGGGCGATCCCGCCCCGGCTGGTGACTTCGGGCGGCACGCGGCAACTGCTGTACTTCGCCAGGGTCACGCTGCCCGCACAGCAGGAGGACGCCAACCAGGACCAGAACCAGGTCCCGGGCCGGACCGAGCGGCAGTGGCTGCTGGTGGTCTCCGAGGCGCTCCCCGCCCTCACGACGTACGGCGACGGACGCACCGCCGAAGTGCTGGACGCGAGCGGCACGGCGCTCGCCACCACGGCCCACGGCGCGGCGTCGCCGGCCGCCGCCGACAGCGGTCTGCCCGCGGCGGCGACCCGCGCGGCGAAGGGGTCGGGGCGTGACACCGACGCCTCGGGAAGCCTGCTGGGCGCCACCACGGGCACCCGGCACACGGTGGCCGGCTGGGCCCAGGTCGCCTCGACGACCGGTTCGGGCGACACCGACGACCTCGGTCTGGTGGTGCTCACCTCGCGCACGGTGCCCGCCACGACCACCGCCGCCGACTACTCGGGCTTCGCGCTCGAGGCCGCAGGGGCGCTGGTAGTGGTCGCGCTGCTGCTCGGGCTGGCGCTGCACTTCTCCGTGCAGCGGCCGCTGCTGCGGCTGTACCTGTCCGCCGGCCGCCTGGCCCGGGGCGCGACCGAGGACGGGCCGACCGCGCGGGAGGAGCTGTTCCGGCCGGTTCCGGTGCACGGCTTCGGGGAACTGGCACGGATCGGGCGGGCGCTGGAGTCACTGCGCCGGCAACTGCTCGGCGAGAGCGGCCCGCAGGAGTTCCCGGCCCGGCGCGGACCGGGCTACCGGGCGCTGGCCGTGGTCGGCGTGCTGGTGGTGGCCTGCTGGGCGGTGCCGATGATCTTCCTGCTGAACCGGGCGGACACCGCGACCGCGGTTCCGGCTCCGGTCCTCGCGGACCAGCAGACGCGCACCGAGATCGCGACGAACCGGATCCGGCAGTCCCTCGACCAGTCGTACACCGACCTGAGCGACGCGGCAGCAAGTCTGCCGGGCAGGAGCCGGGCCGCCCAGACCGAGGTGCTGCAGCACGCCCTCGACGACCACAAGCAGTACCGCTCGCTGTATCTCCTCGATCGCACGGGCGACATCACGCTGAGGGTGGGCGACACACCGCTGCGCACCCTCGTCCACGTGCCCGGCGGTGGCGGGATCACCACCGTCAACACCTCGGGCCGGATCCCGGCGATCGCCGCCTACGCCCAGGTCCGGGCCGTCAAGGGCAAGGCATCGGCGGCCGGGGTGGTCCTGTTCGGCGAGATCGACGTGAAGGCTCTCAACTCCATTCTGCCCAGGCCGAAGCTGGGCAGCGTCTGGGTGACGGACCGCGACGACAAGGTGCTGGCGGCGAGCGTGGGCTACCGCGCCTTCCAGTCGCTGCCCGACTCCGGCCTGGCCCGTCTCGCCCGCGCCACCCAGGGCGCCCCGGGGACCGCCGGCACCGCGACCTCGCGGGTGCTCCGCACGTCCTCCGGCCCATCGGTCGACGCCGCCGCGCCGCTGGCACAGAGCGGCCTGACAGCCCGCCTCGGCTGGCACGTGGTGACCGCGGAACCCGCGGCAGCGCTCCAGATCCCCGCGGTGCAGGCCGAGCAGCGCACCATGCTCGCCGGGATCCTGGGCCTCACCCTGGGCGCAGCCTGCCTGGGCTGGCTGCATGTCGTGGTGATCCGGCCGCTGCGCGCGGTCGCCGTGCTCGTCGAGCGGCTCGCCGGCGGAGACCGCCGCACCGTGCTGCACCCGGTCAACCACGACGAGATCGGCTCGGTCACCCGCAGCCTGGAGCTGATGCGCCAGGCCCTGGCGGAACGCGACCGGGCGGCCAGAGCCGGCCACGCCGCCGGACCGTCCCGGTCCCTGCGTGAGAACACCCTCCAGCGGTAGAAGGACGGAATCGGCGTGCTCTTCCTCTATGTCATAGTCCTGCTGTGCTGCGCCGCGCTGTGGATCGCCGGAATCCTGGAGCAGCAGCGGCACTTCGCCTCGCTGGAGCAGATACCGACGCGCGTGCTGGTCAACGGCATCCGCGGCAAGAGTTCGATCACCCGGCTGTGCGCGGGCGCGCTGCGCGGCGGTGGACTGGTCACGGTGGCCAAGACCACCGGCACCGCGGCCCGGTTCATCCATCCGGATGCCACCGAGGAGCCGGTGTACCGCAAGTTCGGCATCTCCAACATCGTCGAGCAGATCGGTATCGTGCGGCGGGCGGCGACCTACCGGCCGGACGCGCTGGTGATCGAGTGCATGGCGGTGATGCCCGCGCTGCAGGAGATCAACCAGGAGAAGCTGATCCGTTCCACGATCGGCGTGCTGTGCAACGTCCGCGAGGACCATCTGGAGGAGATGGGGCCGACGCTGGACGACGTCGCCCGCTCGCTCTCCCGCTCCATGCCTGTGGGCGGGGTGTGCGTGACGGCGGAGAAGGACCGGCTGCACATCCTCCAGGAGGAGGCCGACAAGCGGAACTGCCGTCTGATCGCGGTCGATCCGGAGGCGGTGACCGACGAGGAACTGCGCGGCTTCAGCTGGTTCACCTTCAAGGAGAACGTGGCGATCGCGCTCGCGGTCGCCGAACTGCTCGGCGTGGAGCGGCAGACCGCGATGCAGGGCATGTGGGACGCGCCGCCCGACCCGGGTGTGCTGTCGGTGGAGCGCTACGTCACCCCCGAGGGCAAGCGGCTGCGGTTCGCCAACGTCTTCGCGGCCAACGATCCCGAGTCGACGCTGATGAACGTCAAGCAGCTCGAGGACCTGGGCGCGATCAGACGGCCGATCAACGTGGTCATCAACTGCCGCCCGGACCGGGTGGAGCGCAACGGCCAGATGGGCGCGATCGTCCCCGACCTCGCCGCCGAGACGGTGTTCCTGATCGGCCACCCGACCAAGAGCGCCCGCGACGCGATTCCGGCCGGCTTCACCGGGCGGGTGGTGGATCTCGGCGGCGACCGCCGGGACCCCGAGGAGCTGACCGTGGCGATGCTCGCGGAACTCGGACCGGACTCCTCGCTGGTGGCGATCGGCAACATCCACGGCCAGGGCGAGCTGTTCCTGGAATGCCTCGCCGAGCTGCCGCTGGACGACTCCGAGGACCCGCTGGACGCCGTACCCGACGGTGACGGCCTGGACCAGGAGACGATGCAGATCGCGCTGCCCCGGCCGCGGATCGCGACGGCCCGGCCGCCCGAGCCGGAGCCGTACAGCTGGGTGGCACCGCTGGAGACACCGGCGTACGGCTTCCACGTCCCTGCGCAGCGCGAACTCGCCAGCCGGTTCGCCGCCCGCGAGGGCCGGCCCGACGGCGAGAACACCGTGGGCGACCCGCACCACTCCTACGATCCGTCCCAGCCCACGAGGAACCCGTGATCCCCGCCAACCTCACCGCACAGACCGCCGCGCTCGGGATCGCCCTCGGGCTGATCTTCTCGCTCGTCTGCTATCTGACCACCAACCTCTCCCCCGGGGGCATGATCACCCCGGGCTGGATCGCCCTCACGCTCATCACCGACGTGAAGATGGCCGGGCTGATGGTCGGTGTCGCGGCGCTCACGTACTTCATGACAAAGCTGGTGCAACGCACGGTGATCCTCTACGGCAAGCGGCTGTTCGCCGCCGTGGTGCTGTGCGCGGTGCTGATGCAGACCACCGTGATGCTCGCCCTCAGCCACGAGTTTCCGCTGCTGTACACGTCACAGACCCTTGGCTTCATCGTCCCCGGCCTGGTCTCCTACCAGATGGCCCGCCAGCCGCTGGCGGCCACGCTCATCTCGACCACGGCGGTGACGCTGGCCACGTACGTGGTGCTGGTCTCCGGTCTGCTGATCGGCGTCCTGCCCACCGGGTGACCTGCCCACCCCCTCACCTCGCACTTCCAGGAGGAACGGCCATGCACTCCGAACCCGCCGGCAGACGCAGCCGCCCGACTCGCCGCGCCCTGCTCGGGACGATCGCGGGCGTGGCGGCCGCCGGGGTGGCGGGCGGGTACGCCTGGGACCACCTCGGGCACGGGAGCAGCGGCAGCGACGACCGCGGCGGTACGGCCGCCGACGGCACGGGCACCGGCTCGAGCGCCCGGCACAGCGGGAAGCACACCTTCGAGCGGCTGTCCGGCCCCGACCGCACCGTGGTCCGTGCCGCCGACGGCAGCACGCTCGCCACGTTCACCGACGGAGCCCGTACGGCCGTACTCACCGGGCCCACCCGCAGCTTCAGTGAGCCGCGGACCACCGAGGCCAAGGTGAGCACGGACGCCTGGGTGCGGGTGCTGCCGCACCAGTGGCAGCGGGACATGGAGAAGTCCGCCTGGTTCACGGGCTGGTTCCGCAAGGCGCTCGGCGACACCAGCCCGGACGTCTTCGCGGTGGCGTTCGAGTACAGCAGCGCCGGGGCGCCCGACAAGCACAACGCCCGCGGCGTGCGCTACGCGGGCACCGCGCACTTCGGCCCGCGCAATGCCAAGGTCAACAACCCGCTGGACTTCGCCTACCACGACGAACAGTCCGACTTCTACGACTATCTGGGCATTCCCTGGACCTTCGCCGACGGCACGCGCGTGCAGCCGGAGCAGGCCCGCTACGGCGACGTCGACTGCTCCGGCTTCCAGCGTCTGGTGTGGGGCTACCGCATGGGCATCCCCCTGCACAACACCAACGCCCGGGGCACCGGTCTGCCGCGCCGCGCCTTCGCCATCGCCGCCTACGGTCCCGGCCGCCTGGTGATCCCCGACACCGGCAAGCAGCCCACCGAACTGGGCGCCCTGCAACCCGGCGATCTGGTCTTCTTCGCCATCATCAAGGACCGGCCGGACTTCATCGACCACTGCGGCATGTACATGGGTCTCGACGACCAGGGCCGCCACCGCTTCTACTCCAGCCGCTCCGCCGCCAACGGCCCCACCCTGGGCGACCTGTCGGGCCGCTCGCTGCTGGACGGCACCGACTTCTACGCCCGCGGCTTCCGGGCGGCCCGCCGCCTGTGACCCCGCCGCCCGTGCACCGCCGCTCCACCTGACCTGCTGATCCGAGGACCACTGCCATGACCGCCATCCCCGCCGCCCAGCCCACCGGAGCGCACCGAGGCCGACGGGCGGCCAGCCGCCGCTCCGGCCGGCCGGAGGACGCCCCGCGCTGGGAGCGCCCGGCGCTCGCCGCGGTGCTGGTCGTCGCCACGGTGCTGTACTCCTGGGGCATCGGGCACGCCGCGCTCCACCCCTTCTACGGTGCGGCGATACGGTCGATGGCCGGCAGCTGGCGTGCCTTCTTCTTCGGCGGGCTCGACGCCGCCGGTTCGATCAGCATCGACAAGCTGCCCGGCGCCTTCTGGCCCGACGCCGTCTCCGTCTGGCTCTTCGGCCCGCACACCTGGGCGGCCGCGCTTCCGCAGGTCGTCGAGGGCGTACTCACCGTATGGCTGTTGCACCGGATCGTACGGGCCTGGGCCGGTCCGTTCGCCGCGCTGATCGCCGCGCTGACGCTCACCCTCACCCCGGTCACCGTGGTCCTCGCGCGGGCCACCATCCCGGACACCGCGCTCACCCTGCTCCTGGTGGCGGCCGCCGGAGCGCTGCAGAAGGCGGTGCGCACCGAACGGCTGCTGCCGCTGATCACCTGCGGGATCTGGGTGGGGCTCGCCTTCCAGGCGAAGATGCTGCAGGCGTGGCTGGTGCTGCCGGTCTTCGCCGCCGTGTACCAACTGGTTGCTCCCGGAACGCCGTTGAAGCGGGCTCTGCGCGTCCTGCTGAGCGGTGCGGTCGCGCTGGCGGTCTCCTGCCTCTGGGTGCTGATCGCCTGGGCGACACCGGCCTCCGGCCGTCCGTACCTCGACGGAACGACCGACAACAATCCGTTCGCCCTGGTCTTCGGCTACAACGGCCTGAGCCGCTTCAGCAGCGATTCCAGCGCGTTCGGAGCCGTCGCGGGCACCGCCGCCAGCCGCACCACCGGCAACACCGGCTGGGACATGCTGATCAACCACACGGTCGGCCCGCAGGTCGCCTGGTTCCTGCCTCTCGCCGTGCTCGCCGCGGTCCTGGGCGTCGTGTGGCGCGCGGGGCAGCCGCGAACCGACCTGCTGCGCGCGGGATTTCTGATGTGGGGTGGCTGGCTGGCCGTGCACGCCATGGTGTTCAGCGCCTCCAACGGCAACCACGCCTACTACACGGCCGTCATCGCCCCGGCGCTCGCCGCGCTGGCCGGCGGCGGGCTCGCCCTCTTCCGATCGGAGTACGAGTCGGAGCAGGAAGCCGAGCACTCGGCGGAGTACTCGGCTGGGCAGAAGGCGGGCGGTCGGCGGCACATGGCGCTGCCGGCCGCGATCGTGCTGACGGCGGCGTGGGCGCTGGTGCTCGACTGGCCCACCCGATTCGTCTCCTGGCTGGTGCCGGTCGCTGTGATGCTCGCGCTGTGCGGCGTGGTGGGCCTGTGGACCCGCGGGCCGCGCACCTCCCCGCGGATGGTCCACGCCGCCCTCGCCGCCGGGATCGCGGCCACCCTGGTCGTACCGGCCGGCTGGGCCGCCTCCAGCCTCGACCCGCTCTACGCGGGCGCCGCCACCTCGCCGATGACCGGTCCGGTCGGCAACGCGTACCACGACAGCGTCCATCACCGCCACGCTCCGCGGAGGATAGGGCTCGACCGGCCCAGCGCCCGCGACACCGCCCTGCTCGACTACCTCACCACGCACCGCCACGGCGAGAAGTACCTGCTCGCCACCCAGGCCGCCTACACCGCCGAGCCCCTGCTGCGCGCGAAGTCCGAGCCCGTCCTCGTCATGGGCGGCTTCACCGGCAGCACCCCCTTCCCCAGCGCCCAGCAGCTCGGCAGCCTCGTCACCGCCCACGAGCTGCGCTATGCGCTGCTCACCACCCAGCGCCCCACCACCACCGCCACCACCTGGGTGAAGTCCCACTGCACCCGCGTCCGGCCCACCGCCTACGGCCGCCGCACCGACGGCAGCTTCGCCCTCTACGACTGCAACCCCAAGAAGTGAGGCGACGCCCCTGGAGATGAGGCGACGCCCCCAAGAGGTGAGGCGACGCCCCGGACCCAGGGACCGCGGTCGGCGGCCGAGTTCCGACGGTCCACCTGCCAAGCCAAGGGCGCGAGTTCGGTTCTCGCCACCCGCTCCGTGCGCCCCCCGGGTCCGAGACCCGGGGGGTTTCGTGATTGTCGTCCGGACCGACGGCCGGGGGGTGCGCACGCCTGGCGCACGTCTGGCGTGCGAGCCGTCGAGGACGGTGTTCGGCCTATTGCACGTCCACGAAGTCGCCGGTCGCCTTGACGGCCGGGGTGGTGGAGGTGCCCGCGAAGTTCCAGCGCCAGTAGCCGTCTTCGGAGGCGGGCACCGTGGTCGTCAGGTTGCCGGTGCTGGAGGTGTACACGGTCTTGACGGTGGTGTAGGCCGTGGTACCGGCCTTGCGGAACTGGAGCTTGACCGGCTGGTTGGTGTAACCCCGGTAAGCGAGATTGTCCCAGTCGGCCCGGGTGAGCTTGCCGGTGACGGTGAGGGTCTTGCCCTCGGCGACCGGCTCCGGGCCTGCGTCCACGGTGAGTTTGGAGTGCCGCTGCAGGCGGGTCGTGGTGTAGCTCGCCGTGTGGGTCCAGCTGTCGTCGTTGGCCACCCCCTGCACGCTGACCTTCCATGTGCTGGCGTGGGCGTTGGTGAGCGCGGTGCCTCCGTACTTCCAGTCCGGTTCGAGGGAGAACGTCTGCGAGCAGGTGGAGGTGGTGGCACTTGAGGCGACGCAGTCCGCATGGCTGTCGTACTGGTCGGACACGATGCGGTCGTCGTAGGTCTCGTAGGGGTTCGCCCCGTCCGGTCCACGCCACAGGACGAAGTCCGCGTCCTGGATGCCCGAGGGGTGGGTGAAGGTCCCTGACACCGTGATCGTCCTGGCGTAGAGATCGACCACGATGTTCTTGCCACTGTCGAAGGAGACGTTGCTGATCTGGACGTCGGTCTGGGTCTCGCCCGCGTAGGCACCGGGGGCGGCGAAGCCGGTCAGCGCGGTGACGGCACCGAGGACGGCAAGGGCAGCGCGATTGCGCATGTATCTCCTTCACGAGGGGAAGAGGGGGAAGCCGCCGGGCAGGCCACGGCGGGGCGGTCGAAGCCGGTCAGGGGCCGGTGACGGACCTGGTCGTGTGCGGGAAGGTCTCCTGCCGCCGGATCACCGCCGAGTCGCCGGTGCCGTCGGAGCCGGCCTCCGGCCGGGACAGCGGACATCGTTGCGTTGATCGCGATCCCGGCGCCGCAGCGGCAGGAACCCCGGCAAAGACACGACGCTTCGGCGAACGCCGACGACGTGGTGCACGCGGAGCCACCCTCATCCCCCAGTTCACATGGCCATATGGCTTGGGCACAGCAGTCACACAGACTGCTCGCAGTCTCCAGCGCATCTGCATGCCCAAACGTCACAGTGCGGTAGGGACGGTCTGACCGAGGCCGCCTCTCAGCACCCCGTCCGTACTGCCCCTACAGGCCCCCACCCGCCGCGGGGTGGGCTCACCGTCCATCTGCCAGGCCCCACAGCCTCATTGGGGGGAGACCGGGCGTCTAACGGACCGCGAGTTTCGGGTGGTCGGTGTCGGGGAGCCAGTCGCACTGCGGTCTGTACTCCAGCCAGCGCCGGGTACGGCCGGCTTCGGCGAAGCCGCGCAGCAGGGTGTCGAGCAGAGGGTGGCGGGACGACTCGCGCCAGGCCAGCGACCACGCGTACAGCGGTGTCGGCTCGACGAGCGGGATGCAGCGCAGGCCCATGTGGTCCGGCAGCGGCGCGTCGGCGGGGAAGACGGTGAAGCCCTCGGGGTCGGCGCGGAGGTGCTGGAGCAGGTGGTCCAGGCCCAGATTCGGGCCGTCGTGCCGTCGCGTGATCCGGAACTCGTCCGCGAAGCGGCGCAGGAAGTCCAGACGGTTCAGTTCGGCCGGGCACCACAGGACGCTGTCGCACAGGTCGGCCGGACGCAGTGCGTCGGCGCCGGCCAACGGGTGGGACGGGCCGACCACCACGTCGACGGGTTCCAACCGCACCAGACGCTGGGTGAGTTCCGCATCCCGCCCGTCGGGCAGCGGGTGCACCCGGCCGAATCCCAGGTCCGTGTCACCGCGCAGCAGCGCTTGCGCAACCGATGGCCAGTCACGCCCCGGGCCCGGCTCCCACCGCACCGCGCCGAGCGCCGGTACGGCCTCGGCGACCGTGCGCATCGGCGCGTACAGATGACCCCACGTGTCGATCCGTACGACCGGTCCGGCGCCCGTCACCGCCGCGATCGCCCGCTCGCCGGCCGCAAGCGCCTCGCGAGCGGCCGGCAGGAACCGCTCCCCCGCCTCGCTCAGCCGGGTGCCGCCCTGCCGCTCGAAGAGCCGCACGCCCAGCAACTCCTCCAGCCGCGCCATGCGTTTGGACAGCGCCTGCTGACTGGTGCTCAACTCCTCGGCGGCTCGCCCGAAGTGCAGTGTGCCGGCGGTCGCGACAAAGGCGCGGACCAGGGCGAGGTCAAGGTCCATGCGGCCGACCCTACGCGACAACCGCACGTTGTCGGTCAAGCCGCTTGGTTGTTGGCCGGGGCGCCACACCACGCGGTCGGATGGTCCCGGAAGCCACACCGGGGGACGGCCCGAGAGCCGCACCGAGGAACGGCCCGAGGCCACCGAGGAGATGACCACGATGAAAGCCTTCGTACCGACCGGAGATCCCGCCGAGCCGGTCGTGCTCGCCGACGTCGCCGAGCCGACACCGCGCCCCGACGAGGCGCTGGTGAAGGTCGAGGCGTTCTCGGTCAACCGGGGCGAGACGTTCAAGCTGGAGAAGCCCGCCCCCGGCGAGCGCCCTGGCAAGGACATCACGGGCCTGGTGGTGCAGTCGGCCGCGGACGGCAGCGGACCGTCCGGAATCACACGGGTCGTCGGCCACCCCATGTCAGGCGGCTGGGCGGAGTACGTGGCGGTGCCGACCACCGCGCTCGCCGAGCTGCCGGACAGCGTCTCCGTGCTCCAGGGCGCGGCGCTGCCGCTGGCCGGTCTCACCGCGCTGCGGCTGCTGCGCGCTGCCGGACCGGTGCTGGGCCGGCGGGTACTGCTGACCGGTGCCTCCGGAGGCGTGGGCCACTTCGTCACCGAACTCGCGGCCGCCGCCGGGGCCCAGGTCACCGCCGTGACCAGGGACGCCGAACGCGGCGCCCGGCTTGCCGCACTCGGCGCCGCCGAGATCGTCCATGACGTCGTCGACGCCCGAGGTCCGTACGACATCGTGCTGGAGTCGACCGGCGGCCAGGCCCTCCCGCTCGCGCTGGCGCGGCTCGCCAGGCGCGGCACGCTCATCTGGTTCGGGCAGGCCAGCCGCACACCGGCGACGCTCGACTTCTTCGACTTCTTCGCCGGACCCGAATCGGCGGTCATCCGCCACTTCCACTACCTCGACGCCGACACCCGCCTCGACGACGACCTGGCGGCACTCGTCCGGCTGACCGCCGAAGGCCGCCTGCACCCCGAGATCGGCAGGGTCACGGACTGGGCCGGCACCGCGACCACCCTCACCGACCTGCGCGACCGCCGCATCCGCGGCAAGGCCGTCCTCACCCTCTCCTGAACCACGCCGGAACGACCGGACCCAGAAGGACCGGACGCAGCCCGGACGCAAGAACAACCGACGCAAGAACAACCGGACGCAAGAACAACCGGACGCAAGAACGACTGAAGGAGCAAGACCATGACCACCGCCACCGACCCCAGGGCCGTCGTCATCCGCTACGTCGAGGCCGTACGCGACGGCGCCGCCGACGTCATCCACGACAGCTTCGCGGCAGACGCAACCTGGCACTACCCGGGCACCCTGCCCGTCTCCAAGGTGTGGCAGGGCCGCGACCAGATCATCAACGAGTTCCTCGGCGGCATGGGAACGGTCTTCGTCCCCGGCACCCTGGAGATCGAGCTGGTCAGCACGATCGCCGAGGGCGACCGCGTGGTGGCCGAGTGGACCTCGAAGGCCGAGACCGTCTGTGGCGGCACCTACGACAACCGCTGCCTCGGCATCTACACGGTGCGCGACGGCAAGATCGTCTCCGTCATCGAATACGCCGACACCCAGCACGTGGCCGCGACTCTCTTCCCCGGCCATGACGCCCCGGGGCCCGCCGCCACCGAGTGAGTCACGCCCGGCGCAATCAAGGGTCTTGGTGTGGTTGCGGTGGCCGGGTGCCTGGACAGCACGCGTCTCCCAGATGTGCTGGAACTCCTCGCTGTCGGCGCTCAGTTCGGCCGGAAGGACGGCGGGTTGCGGGTGGGTCGTGCGGGTAGCCGTCGGCGCCCCGGCGCAGCCGCGCCGAAGCGTGCGCGAGATGGCCGCCGTAGCCCTCACACGCGACGTGTGGAGCGATCAGGGCGCCGCCGCGAGGCTGCCCGTTCAGAGAAAACCCAGAGCTTCGGGCGGCTGGTGCAGACCTTCATCCCGCGCTACATCTGAGCTGTCATGTCCATGAGTGAAATCTGGGTCCGCCGACAGGTTTCCGCGATCCGAGGAGTAACCCCCCATGCACTTCTCACCAGCACTGACGTTACGCACCGCGCGGCCCGTCGTGCAGGCCGTGTTCCGCCTGGTGACCGGCTTCCTCTTCGCCTGCCACGGCGCGGCGTCCCTGTTCGGAGTCCTGGGCGGCGCCCACGGCGGCGGCACGGTGCCCACCCTGCAGTGGCCCGGCTGGTGGGCCGCGGCCATTGAACTGGCGGGTGGAGTCCTGGTGGCCCTGGGCCTGTTCACACGCACCACGGCCATCATCTGCTCCGGGTCCATGGCCTATGCCTACTTCAGCGTCCACCAGTCGAACGCGCTGTTTCCGATCGACAACGGGGGCGAGCCGGCCGTCCAGTTCTGCTGGGCGTTCCTGCTGATCGCCTGCCTCGGCCCCGGCGCCTACGCGGTCGAGACGCTCCTGAAGAGAGGCGCGACCGCCACAGCCGACGACGACGCGGCACCTTTGCCCACGTCGTGGTCTCCGGTCCTCCCGCCGGCAGAGCACTGAAGCACCGGCACGGGAGCCCCTCGGCGATCACGAGGGGCTCCCCGGAAGCCGTTGGCCCCATGCCCTACGCCTCGCACGGCGCGGACGGGAAAGCGGGCCCGCACCTCGATCACCTTGGTGAGGAAGGGCCTGCTCAACAGCAGCGGACCTGTGCCACCGCCTTGCGGAAGTCACCGGTCGCGCGAGCAGCCCGACCGGGATCGTGAAGTACACCGGCGTTGTCCACAGGGCTGTGGACAACCGCAGCAAGCGGCTCTGGGCCGTGCTCCCGCACCACTGCGGGATCCCAGCCCTCGACCGCAATCCGGGCGGCGAGGACATCGGACCCCTCGGCCGTCCGCTCAGGTTGGCTCAGGCGTTGGGACGCTTGCCGTGATTGGCCTTCTTCTTCTTACGGGCGCGTCGCTTGTTCCCTCGCTTGGCCATGGCGCACATCTCCCTAATTCGGGGCTTTCTGCAACTTCGCCAGTCTAGATTCGGCCCGGAGTGTCCGCATCAGCCCTGGGCCGTCCGACGCCGCGCCACAGCAGCCGACAACGGCCGATGACACCCTTCAGGCGCCCGCTACCAACGCCCTGACCAGGAAAGATCCAGCCCCCAAGATCCCCGGCAAGACCCGGGGCAAGAAGAAGCAGCTCCTCCTGATCAAGTCCCCTGCCTGCGGGTTCTTCGCCGGTGGGGCCTTGTCGTGGGGCGGGGGCGTCTGCTTCTCCGGCTCACAGGACCGGGCCGCGCTCGTCGGCCTCGCCCGCGCTGAGGCCCGTGTGCTCACGGATCACGCTCTCCACGGCGTCGGGATCGTCCGGAGTGATGAACGGACGCACGCCCCAACCGACGTCGAGGATGAGTCCCGTGCTCTTCACCGGCCGTTGCGGATCCAGGTGCACATTCTGCGCAGACCCGTGTCTCAAGTAGGCCGCGGCCGACGCATTGCGTCATGACACTGCAGTTCGTGGCTTGACACGCGACACGGCGCCCCATTGCTTCGGTGCTTCGGGAGACAACTGCGCGAACGCGCCTCAGCGGCCTGCTCACTGCCCCACAGCGCGTAGATCGTCCGGCTCGCGGGCGCGCGGACAGTGCCGATGGGCTTCAGACCCCGCTGGGAGGGTTCAACGTGGCCCGGAGGGACCGCGCGGTGGTTGCCGTGCCCCCGCTGGCCGATCTCTGCACAGCTACGGATCAGAAGGTTGCGAGGGGCAGCACGCGGACGACCCTCGAGCCCCCTTCCCGGCCGGGAGGGGGCTCGTTGGTCTGCGGTGGCGTGCG
This sequence comes from Streptomyces sp. NPDC020362, assembly GCF_040642095.1. Taxonomy (NCBI): domain Bacteria; kingdom Bacillati; phylum Actinomycetota; class Actinomycetes; order Kitasatosporales; family Streptomycetaceae; genus Streptomyces; species Streptomyces sp. NPDC020362. The sequence goes on along the minus strand of NZ_JBFAET010000003.1, from coordinate 89,393 downwards.
AGCCCGTGAGGACGGTGCTGCAGTGGAGGCCGGGGATCAGCCGATGCAGCCGGGTACCGGGTCGCCCCCGCAGTTGTTCGGGGTGTTGGCCGCGACCCGGCTGACGCGCAGGGTCACGGTGCCGCCATTGTTGTAGATGCCGCCGGCGTTCGTGCCGGCGGTGTTGTTGCTGATGTTGCTGGTGGTCACTGTTGAGGTGCCGCCGCTGGCGTTGGGCACGCCGTTGGCAAGGCCACCGCCGACGTTGTGCGCGGTGTTGTTGACGAGGTTGGAGGAGTTGATCCTCAGCGTTCCGATGCTGGCGACGGCGCCGCCTGCGCCGTCGGCCGTGTTCGTGTTGAACTGGCTGGCGTTGATGGTCAACGTGCCGTCACTGACGATGGCGCCGCCGTTGTTGGCTGCGGTGTTGCCCGTGAAGACGGACGTGTTCACCTGCGCCTGGGAGCCGCTGAACACACTGATGCCGCCGCCGAAGTTGGCGTGGTTGTTGCGAATCACCGCGCTGGTGACGGTCAGGAAGCCATTGCCCGTGACGACGATTGCGCCGCCGGCACCGTTCTGGACCGAGCTGCCCGTGGCATCACCGTTGGTGAGGATGGTCGTCCGCAGGGTCAGGTTGCCGCCGTTGACCGTGAGGATGCGGAACGTTCCTGACGTTCGGGTGATGGTGTCACCGTTGCCGTTGATGACGACCGGTGAGGTGATGGCAGGCAGCTCGGTGGTCAGCTGGTAGGTGCAACCGGGCGCCAGATTGAGGGTGTCGCTCGCGGGGGTGCTGTTGGCGGTGTTGATGGCGGTCTGCAGGGCGGTCTCGCTGCATGCCACGGGCAGCGTCGCGGCTGAGGCAGGGGCGGCCAGCGCGACGGGGGCGAGCGTGGCGGCGATGACCGTGCTGAGCATGTGGGCGGCCCGAGAAAGGGACTTATGCGTGAGCATGTCACTCCTTGTGAACTCGTACCTGCCGCGTGCGTCCAGCCCATCGAAAAGGGTTATGCGGCGCCGCAGGCTTGTGCGTCGAGCGAGAAGTGCCCGACCGGCCGAGTAGCGTCACGGATCAATCCCGATTTACGCCGTATGGTCGCGTACGGTGCACCTTGTTGGTCGAGTCCGTGTCTGCGACGCGCTCGATTCAGCTGCAGGCCAGGGGGCGGAGCGAGCGGGCAGATCGGCGGCATCCCCCAAGAGCGCCGACCTCCGTCTTGCCAAAGTATTCGCGCTGTGCAGCAGCAGGGCTGTGGCGTTCGATCAGTGCGACGTCGCGTCATATGTCGCGGTGCCGGCCGAACAGGACGTCGTCGGCGTGCTCGGGGCCCATGGGCACGATACGAACGCCCGCCGGGCGTTCATCGTTGCGGCTCCGGTGCGATCCCACCGACCAGGGACCGGACACGCCTTTCGATCTCGTCACGGATCGGGCGGACAGCCGCAACTCCCTGTCCGGCCGGGTCGGGAAGCTCCCAGTCGAGGTACCGCTTCCCGGGAAAGACCGGGCAGGTGTCACCGCAGCCCATCGTGATCACGACGTCGGACGCCTGGACGGCCTCCACGGTGAGCACCTTGGGGATCTCGGCCGAGATGTCGATGCCCGCCTCCGCCATGGCTTCGACGACGGCGGGGTTCACCGTGTCGGCGGGGGCGGAGCCGGCCGAGCGCACCTGGACGCGGTCACCGGCCAAGTGCGTGAGAAAGGCGGCGGCCATCTGTGAGCGCCCGGCGTTGTGGACGCAGACGAACAGGACGGACGGGCGCTCGGCGGGAGTGGTCATGGCGGGTGTCTTTCTGGGCGCGGCGGATCAGGAGGCGGGGGGAGCGGCGAGTTCGGGTTCGCCCTGGGCGGGGACGGTGCCGGTCCGCGTCGGCGCGGGGTGGGCGAACACGGCGGCCACCAGGCCGAGGCCGAGTGCCGCACCGGCGATCTGTGCCGCGATGAACGGGCCGACCGAGGCGGGCGCGATGCCGGCGAACGTGTCGGTGAAGGCACGGCCGACGGTGACGGCCGGGTTGGCGAACGACGTGGAGGACGTGAACCAGTACGCCGCCCCGATGTAGGACGCCACGGCCACCGGCGCGAAGTGGGCCCGGCCGGTGCGGGCCAGCCCGAAGATCAGCAGGACGAGTCCGGCGGTCGCGACCAGTTCGCCCAGCCACAGGTGACCGGCGGAGCGGTCATGGGTGGACCATTGCACCAAGGGCTTGGCGAACATGGCGTCGGCCAGGACGGCGCCGCCGATCGCTCCGGCCGTCTGTGCGGGGACGTAGGCGGCCACGTCGCGAAGGGTCGTCCCGTCGGGGGTGCGCCGGCCGGTGAACCAGGCCACGAGGGTGACCACAGGGTTGAAGTGCGCGCCGGAGACCGGTCCGAACAGCGCGATGAGCACGCCCAGACCGAACACGGTGGCCAGCGAGTTGGCCAGCAGCTGCACGCCGACGTCATGGGTCAGTTCGGTGGCCTGGACGCCGGAGCCGACCACCACGGCGACCAGCGCGGCCGACCCCACGGCTTCGGCGAGGACCCGGCGCCCGAGAGGTGCGCTCACGCGGTCTTCCCGATCTTCTCGGTCTTCTCGGTCTTCTCGGTCTTCTGCGCGGTCGTCAGGAACGCGGACAGCCGGTCCAGGGTGCCGGGGAGCACCCAGTAGTAGACCCACGTGCCCCTGCGCTCGCAGTCGATCAGACCGGCCTGCCGGAGCAGCTTGAGGTGGTGCGAGATCGTCGGCTGAGTCAGGTCGAAGGCCGGGGTCAGGTCACACACACAGACCTCGCCGCCCGCCCGCGAAGCGATCATCGACAGCAGGCGCAGCCGGACCGGGTCACCCAGCGCCTTGAACATCTTCGCCAGCGCGGCCGCCTGGACCTCGTCCAGAGGCGCGGCCGACGGCCCCGGGCAACAGGCAGCGGACCGATCGTCCTGCCCGAGCACCACAAGTTCTTGCTTCGACATTCTTCTATGTTGACGTTCCTCGATCCAAGGCGCAAACTCTGTATTGACAGACATCAATGCAAGCAGATGGGAGTCACGTCATGTCCCGTGCCCAGCTCGCCCTGCGTGTCAGCGACCTCGAAGCGTCGATCACCTTCTACTCGAAGCTCTTCGGCACCGAACCGGCCAAGCGACGCGAGCGCTATGCCAACTTCGCCATCACCGAGCCCCCGCTCAAGCTCGTGCTCATCGAGGGCGAGCCCGGCGAGGAAACCCGCCTGGACCACCTCGGCGTCGAGGTCGAGTCCACCGAGCAGGTCAACGCCGCCACCAACCGGCTGAAGGACGCCGGCCTGGCCACCTTCGCGGAGAACGACACCTCCTGCTGCTACGCCCTCCAGGACAAGGTGTGGGTGCACGGCCCCGGCAAGGAGCCGTGGGAGGTGTACGTGGTCAAGGCCGACGCCGACACCCTCGGCAAGAGCGCCGGCCCCGACGCCACGGGCGACGGCTGCTGCACCGGCCGGCCCACCGAGGCGGCCACGGCAGCCGCCGGATGCGCCTGCGGCCAGTAATGCGCAGACTCAGGTCCGCGCCCGCGCCGCAGGCGACGACGGCAGGGCGAGCGCCGGAAGAACCAGGCGTCCACGCAGGCACCCTCGCCGGCATGATGGCGTGACGGAGGGAGCGGTGCAGCCGGGTGCGGCTGGGCGGTGCGGCTTGCGGTTCTCAGGAGACGCCGAGGAATCGCAGTACGGCGAGCACCCGGCGGTGGTCCGCGTCCGCCTTCGGCAGGTCGAGCTTGGCGAAGATGCTGTTGATGTGCTTGGCCACCGCGCTCTCGCTGATCACGAGCAGTTCGGCTGTCCCGGCGTTGGACCGGCCGCCCGCCATCAGCTCCAGGACCTCGCGTTCCCGGGGGGTGAGCCGGTCCAGCGGATCGCTGTGGCGGCGCACCAGCAGCTGGGAGACCACCTGTGGGTCCAGTGCGGTGCCGCCCGCGGCCACCCGCCGCACGGCTTCGGCGAACTCCTCGACGTCCGCGACCCGTTGCTTGAGCAGATAGCCGATCCCCGAGGTGTGGGCGGACAGCAGATCGGCCGCGTACCGCTCCTCCACGTACTGGGAGAGGAGCAGAACCGCTGTCTGCGGCCACTGCCGCTTGACGACCAGCGCGGCCCGCACCCCTTCGTCCGTGAAGCCGGGGGGCATACGGACGTCCATCACCGCTATGTCCGGCCGGTGTTCCTCCACCGCCGACAGAAGCGTCTCGGCGTCACCGGCTTCGGCGACCACCTCGAACCCGGCCATCTCCAGGACCTTGACCAGGCCGATCCGGAGCAGCACGGAATCCTCGGCGATCACGGCACGCACGGCAACTCCACAGTCATCACGGTCGGCCCCCCGACGGGGCTGTCGACCGACAGCGTGCCATCCACCGACGCGACCCGCTTGGCCAGCCCCGCCAGCCCGGTGCCACCGGCGGGGTCGGCGCCGCCCACACCGTCATCGCTGATGACGACCAGCAGGGTCGGCCCGAAACGCTCCACGCAGACCTCGGCCATGGACGCCTCGGCGTGCTTCACCACGTTCGTCAGCGCTTCGGAGACGACGAAGTAGGCGACGGCCTCGATCGTGGGCGACGGCCTCGACGGCATGTCCACCTTCACCCGTACCGGAATGGGAGCCCTGGCCGCGACACCCGAGATCGCGGCATCGAGGCCACGGTCCTCCAGAACGGCCGGGTGCAGCCCGCGCACCAGACCGCTCAGCTCCTGTATCGCCTCCTTCGCGTCCCGGTGCGCCTCGTCGATCACACGGCGGGCGTCCTCGGGCAGGTCGGCGAGCGTTGCCCTGGCCAGCCCGAGGTTGACCGCCAAGGAGACCAGCCGCTGCTGAGCGCCGTCGTGCAGGTCCCGCTCGATGCGCCGCCGTTCGGCGTCCACGGCGTCCACCAGGCCCGCCCTGCTCTCGGTCAGGTCGTCGACCCGGCGGGCCAACTGCTCCTCACGGCTGGGCCCGAGCAGGACGGTCGCGATGCGGGTGTCGAGCCGGGAGAGGGCGCCGGACAGCCACGCCGCCGCGTAGAGCAGAGCGATGCCGGCAGCGGTGACGTAGGCCGCCCAGGTGGTGTACCCGGGGTGGTCGACGCGCCAGTCGAGGGGCACCAGCCAGAGCCACCCGTAGACCGAGACGGCCGTGCCGGCCGCGACCCACATCAGGAGGACGAGGGCCGCCGCGAGGGCCAGGAGCGGCCCGTCCAGCAGGTGGTACGTGAGCTGCCGCCGTCCGGCCGGGGTCCGCATCCATGCGAGCCGCCCGGGACGCCGCCCCGCGTGGGGCGGGGGGATGTCCACGCCGAGCCGGGTACGGAAGCGGCCGTGCTGCGCCGCGGTGACCAGCGGCCCGGCCAGCGCGACAGCGGTCAACGGGACGAGAACCGCGAGAAGAACGGCCCACATCTCGGCCGGTACGAAGAGCATCCACGGCAGCGCCATGACGAGGAGCACACCGAGCTGGATCAGGACGCCCGTGGCAAGAAACGCGACCGGGCGTCCGACTCCTTCGAACGGCCGCAGGATCACGCGCCGCAGGCGGGCAGTTGTATGCATGGGAAGACGGTAGACGTCGAGGTCAGGGGTGATCCATGGCGTAGGCGCCCGCCCCGGGGGTGCAACCAGTGCCACCACGGAACGGACATCCGTGTTACTGACTGTGACCGCCTCCCGGCGGAGGCTTGGGGCCATGAGGGAGAGCCGCAGACGCGAGGGGACCGAACCGATGAGCGCGCCGAGTGACCGTCGGCCACATGATGCCGTGCGCCGGCCGACCGGTGGCGGAACCCGTCACCGGTACCGCATGGAACACGTCCTGGTCGGCTGCGGACTGGCCCTGCTGCCCTGGCTGGTCGTGCTGGCGGGCGGTCTGCCCGCAACCGCCGATGCCGGGGACCGGTACATGGTCTGGGTCGGCCTGGACGCCTTGGAGGCCCTGGGCCTGATCGCCACGGGGCTGCTGACCGGACGCGGCCACCACCTGCACCCGCTCACGGCCACCGCCACCGCGACGCTGCTGGTGGCCGATGCCTGGTTCGACACGATGACCGCGGCACCGGGCGTGGATCAGATCTCGGCGGTGGCGATGGCGTTCGGCGCGGAGCTGCCGCTGGCGGTGATGTGCGCCGTACTGGCGGCACGGGGGCACGCCCGCCCCGTGGTGGACGGGCCCCCTCCCGGTCCGACTTCTTCCGCGACTGCTTCCGCGACTGCTTCCGCGACTGCTTCCGCGGCTACTTCGACGACTTCTGCGGCGACTTCTGCGGCGACTTCTTCGTCGTCGCACCTCGTACGCTCCACGCCGCCCGCGACGGCGCGGGCGCCTGAGTCGGGTGGCCGCAGTCGGATGTCGCCTGCGCGTCAGGCGGGCGCGACGGGTGCGTCCCAGTCGATCCGGTACCGGTGCGTCCAGCCGAACATCTTCTCCGGTTTCAGGAACGTCCGCGTCGCCAGCGGCATCAGCAGGGCCATGGCCCTCGTCGCGAGCGGCCCCATCGACTTCTGACTGTTGGTCTTCGCGGCCTGGGCCGCGACCTTCTCCACCCTGCCCCGCCTCAGCTGCTCGTACGTCGCGAACGCCGCGCCCGGATCGGGGATGTCACGCAGACACCGCGCCAGGTGCACCGCGCTCTCCACCGCGAGGGACGCGCCCTGCCCGGAGCTGGAGGACGGCGCGTGGGCCGCGTCGCCGACCAGGACCATCCGTCCCCGGTACCACTTCGGCACCGAAGGCAGGATCTCCAGCCCTCCGAACGTGAGGAGTTCGTCGTCGCCGGTGCCCCGGAGCAGATCGCGGCCGGGCACGTCCTTGGCGTACTTCTCCCGCAGGATCCGCATCCATGCGGCCGACGGCGTCGCACGGGCCTGCTCCGCGCTGAGCGGCTCGTCGTACGGCAGGTTGCCGAACCAGGCGGTTCCCGAGCCGGGCACCGGCCAGTAGCCGAGGAACGCGTGCGCGCCGAAGGCGAAGTACATGGCGTCCGGCCGTGCCTGAGGGACCTCGGCCTTCGAGTACGCGCCGAAACCGAGCAGTCCGGTGTACCGGGGGCCGGGCGCTGCCGGGTCGATCAGCCGCCGGACCGTCGACCGGATGCCGTCGGCCCCGACCAGCACGTCCGCGGCCACCCGGGTCCCGTCGGCGAACTCCGCGACGACGCCCGCCGGGGTCTCCTCGACTCCGGTCAGCCGCTTGCCGTACACGGTCGGTACGCCCGTCGCGGCGGCCCGTTCGCGGACTGCCCGGTACAGGTCGGCGCGCCACATCACCTGGCTGGGCGGCAGGCCCGTCAGCCCGCCGAACTCCATCATCCGCCGGCCCCGTCCGTCGGTCATGACCATGCGGTGGATCGGCTGACCGGCCAAGCCCTGGTCCACACCGACGACTTCGAGGGCGCTGAGCCCGTTGGGTGCGACCATCAGCATGCCGCCGAGGCCGTCCGCCGTGTTCTCGTAGGCCTCGTAGACGGTGGCCTCGATGCCTGCCCTGCGCAGTGCGAGGGCCGTTACCGGTCCGGCTATGCCGCCTCCGATGACGGCCGCCGTCCTGATCGCACTCATGGATCTGCCTCTTTCCCGTGCCTGGGCCGGATGTTCAGTGGCCGTGCGCGCGTGCCGGGTCGTCGACCGTCGGGTGACCGCCCGTCCTGTGGGCGAGCCGCAGGTCCTGGAGGTAGGCGCGGGAGCACATGGCGCTGAGGACCGCGATGCCGCCGCGGTGCACGCGGACCTCGCTGTCGGTTGCGACTCCGGTCAGCCGGATGCGGCGGGCGCCGGTGAGGGCCGGATCCCCGTCGTCCGTGCCCTGCACGTCCTTGACCTTGCCGCGGGCCGTCCAGCGCAGGTCCCAGTGCTCGACGACGGCGTCGTCCGGCAGCAGCAGCTTGACCGTGGCGCGCTGGAGTTCCAGGTGCAGCGCGATGTCGTCGGGCAGGTCCGGGGAACGCAGGTCGAGCACGGCCAGGCCCCGGCGGGCGCGCACCTGGATGTGTCCGGCGCGGGTCCAGTTGCCGAGCCGCTTGGTCACGGTGTGGTCGGCGTGAATGCGCTCGGTGGCGACGGTCTTCTTCGTGCTGGTGGTGGTCATCTCCGTGGTCTCCGTCCGCTCGTGGTCCTTGCTCTCTCCGTCCGTTCGATAGTTGCACTGCAACTAGTCTCACGTCAACTAGTTTCGCCGTGGGTAGTATGCGGACATGAGCACCCCGTCCCGCAGCTCCCCGCTGGCCCTGACCGTGCTGGCCCTGCTGCACCTCCAGCCGCTGCACCCGTACGGAATCCAGAGGCTGATCAAGCAGTGGGGAAAGGACCAGGTCGTCAACGTCGGCCAGCGCGCGAGCCTCTACCGGACGATCGACCGGCTGCTCGCAACGGGCCTGGTCGCGGTCCGGGAGACCGGCCGCGACCAGCAGTACCCCGAGCGGACGGTGTACGAGCTGACCGACGCGGGGCGCTCCACCATGCGCGTCTGGCTCAACGAGATGCTGGCCGCACCGAAGCAGGAGTTCCCGCAGTTCCCCGCCGCGCTGTCCTTCGTCCTCATGCTCGCGCCGGAGGAGGCCCTCGAGGTGCTGGAACAGCGCGCCGCGGCCCTCGCGCAGAGCCTTGACGCGCACGACAAGTCCCTGGCGGAGCAGACGGAGGTCCACAGCCTGCCGCGGGTGACCAGGCTCGAGGACGAGTATCTGCGGGCGATGACCGCCGCGGAACTGGACTGGATCCGCGCCGTCACGGACGATCTGCGCAGCGGCCGGCTCAGCTGGACCTTCGAAGAGCTGACCCGTTTCGCCCAGAGCACGGGGCAGCAGGCGCTGTCCGCCCGGACGCCCTCGAAGTCGGACCACGATCGGGGCTGACCGCGATCGGGGCTGACCGCGAGCCGTGCATCACAGTGAACCCCCCAGGGCATGGACCTGGGGGGTTCACTGTCTTCCGCACTCGGCGGCCTGCCGGGAGGGTGCCCCCGCGGGCCCGGAGAGGTTCAGAGCCCGGGTGCGAGCAGGGTGAGGCGCAGCAGTGCCGCGACGGCCAGCGCCGCCGGAATGCCGTACCACCACCGACGCAGCCACCCGGCCCTGGCGAACACCCACGTCAGCAGCGCCATGACGGCACAGAGGGCCAGACCGAGGCCGGTTGCGACGCGGGAGTCGGTCACCGCCTGCCGGTCCCAGGGGCCGTCCGGTTCGATGACGTAGGCCGTGAGGACGACAAAACCCGTGACCAAGGCGCCGAGGGCGAGGACGACCGCGCACAGGCCTGTGCCGATCCGGCCCGGGGGTTTCGGCCGGTGGCTCTCGTGGACATGGGTGGTCGATCCGCCGCCCGGGCTCACCTCGGCGCCGCCTTCGCGTCGTCCGGCTTCCGGCCGAGGGCGCGGCGGCGCTCCGGGGAGCCCGGGCAGGCCCGGGGTGGAGGCGTCCGCCCCGGAGCGCTCCGCGGGTGCGTCAGCCGGGTACGCAGCCGAACCAGTTCACCGTGTCCTTGTCGCTCGTGTAGCCCATGCACCTGATGGTTCTGTCGTGCACGGTCTCGGTCCGGTCGGCCTTTCCGCTCAAGTACTCCGTCTTGTAGTGGGGCTGTACGAGGGTGTCGACATCGACGACGTACCAGCGGCGCCCGTTGTCCGGCATGCTGCAGCCGTGCCCGGTCATGTTGCGGCTGGGGTCGTCGATCCATATGGGCCGTTCGGCACGGTCGCAGTGCGCGTGGTGGCCGTCGGCGGCGGCAGTGCCGGCGCCGACGCCGATCAGGGTCGTGGCGCCCGTGGCCACCGCCGCGGTGACGCCGAGCAGGCGCCTGAGAGTGGAGTTCATCGATTGGTCCTCCTGCCGGCCGTGGTGACAGCCGGGAGTCGCCAGGTCTCTTTGGTGCGATAGTCACACTTGTCCGCGATGGTCGGCCCGTCGGGCGGTGGCCCAGTCCCCCGACCCGGTGACCTCGGTCATGCCAATGCAGCAGCGGGCGGCGGCTGCCCGGCCCTGGCCGGCCGTCCGCCACTGCACCCGGGACCCCTCACGGCGTCGCGCCGTCCTCCGGTCCGGGCACGGCGTCCTTCCACACGGTGTGGAAAGCCAGCCGCAGGCAGGCCGCGAGGGCCGGGTGCTCGATGAACAGCGTGGTGGTGGAGCCCGCGCCGGCCACCGGGTCGGGCATGTCGCACAGGACGAGGGAGGCGTCGGCGATGACGAGTTTCAGCGGGAGTTCGGGGGCGAAGCGGGCCTCCTCTCCCGCGGCGGCGAAACGGCGTACGTGCTCCACCGTCCCGGGGTCGCCGAGGGCGTCGTCGAGGTAGATCGCCCGGACGGTGCCGCCCGCCCGGTGGAGACGGCGGACCACCGCTATGCCCTCCGTGTTCTCGGCGGGGGCGACGAACGGCGGTTTGCAGAACGTGAGAAGTTCGTGCTGCGCCTGGCGCTGGATGTCGGCGAAGCGCTCGGCGATGGCCTTCGGGTCGCGCAGGATCTCGATGTAGTCGAGCGGATCGGTGTGTTCCCGCCCCTGGGACCAGAGCGGCTGCAGGACACCGGCCAGCCCCTGGGAGACCCGCTCCAGCCGGTCGAGGGACTCGCGCTGCAGCGCCATCAGCCGGGCGAGGGCCAGCTCGGGCGTGACGGCGGAGTACGTGGCCACGCGCCCGGGGTGGGTGGTGGCCAGCTGCCGCCGTACGAGTGCGTCCAGCACGTCGTAGACCCGTTGGCGCGGTACGTCGGCCTCCCGGGCCGCCTCTGCGGCCGTGTACGAACCACGCCTGACGAGCGTCAGGTAGACCCGTGCCTCGTAGCGGGCCAGGCCCAGTGACATCAGGTCGTTGACGGATCCCTCTTCCAGCTCCATGGCTGCACAAGGTAGCGGCGGACGGCCGGGAGTTGAGGGCAAGGTTTTACCAACTGCCTCTATTCCGACGGACAAGTTGTCAATAGCCTCATCAGTAGCCACCACTGACCGGGGTGGCAACAACCAACAGCATGCCCGGAAGTCGGCTCCCCCACGGCCACCCCCAACGGGTAATTGTCATGCCCTTGACAGCAATGACGGTCATCCGGCCGCCGTCGTGGAGCCGCCCATCCCCCCACGGAGGGCAGTTCATTGCGTTCTCATCGCCGTAGGACCTCAATACGTCGCGGCGCCCCCGCGCTGCTGTCCGCAGCAGCCCTGATCACCGGCGGCCTCGCCGTCGCCTCCCAGTCGTCGGCCTTCGCGACGACGTCCACCGCATCCCCCACGGCCTCCTCGGCCTCCTCGGTGCACACCCACCGGCTCTGCTCGGAGCCGAGCAAGCCCGGCTACATGGCGTGCCAGTCGGTCGTCCGTACCGATGTGAAGGCGCAGAAGTCCCTCGGGCGCCACGACACCCCCAAGGGCTTCGGACCGGCCGACCTGCAGGCCGCCTACAACCTTCCCAAGGACGGCGGCAAGGGTGCCACCGTCGCGATCGTCGACGCCAACGACGACCCCAACGCCGAGAAGGACCTGGCGGCCTACCGGTCCCAGTACGGCCTGCCGGAGTGCAGCACGGGCAACGGCTGCTTCAAGAAGATCGACCAGGACGGCGGCACGAACTACCCGGCTCCCGACGCCGGCTGGGCGGGCGAGATCTCCCTGGACGTGGACATGGTCAGCGCGGCCTGCCCGCAGTGCCACATCCTGCTGGTCGAGGCCAAGTCCGCCAACATGGAAGACCTCGGCGCGGCCGTGAACCAGGCCGTCAAGCAGGGCGCCAAGTACGTCTCCAACAGCTACGGCGGCGACGAGGAGTCCAACGACACCACCGCGGACGACCAGTACTTCAAGCACCCCGGCGTCGCCATCACCGTCAGCTCCGGCGACAGCGGCTACGGCGTCGAGTACCCGGCCGCCTCGCAGTACGTGACCGCCGTCGGCGGCACCTCGCTCAAGAAGGACAGCAGCACCCGCGGCTACTCCGAGTCCGTCTGGGGCACCTCCGCCGGCGGCGAGGGAGCGGGCTCGGGCTGCTCGAAGTACGACGCCAAGCCGTCCTGGCAGAAGGACACCGACTGCGCCAAGCGCGCCGTCGCCGACGTCGCGGCGGTCGCCGACCCGGCCACCGGTCTCGCCGTCTACGACACCTACCAGGCCAGCGGCTGGAACGTGTACGGCGGCACCAGCGCCTCCGCGCCGTTCATCGCCGGCGTCTACGCCCTCGCGGGCGCCCCGGGCTCCGGTGACGTCCCGGCCTCGTACCCCTACGCCCACCCGGACAAGCTGAACGACGTCACCGACGGCTCCAACGGGTCCTGCAGCAACTACCTGTGCAAGGCGGGCAAGGGTTACGACGGCCCGACGGGCCTCGGCACCCCGAACGGTGTCGCGGCTTTCACCAAGTAGGCCGGACAGAACGGCGCTGCTCAGGGCGGCCACCGGTACGACGCCCTGCGCATCCGTGAGCGCTCCGGGATCACCACAGAGGGCCTGAGGCGACAGCAGTGGCCGCTGTCGCCGGTTCCGGGCCCGCCCGCTTCGCCCCGTCGGACCGTCCGGCGGGGCGAAGTGCTGTGCGGCAACCGTCCCAGGCACGCGCCGAATCGACCGGCGGTACCGCGGAGCCGGTCCGCCCGTGGGCACCCGCGGTCAACGGCACCCGTGGCGGTGGCACTCGGGGCCGGGGGTCAACGGCACCTGTGGTGGTGGCACTTGGGGCCCGCGGTCGGAGCGGCCGGCGTGGGGGCGGCTGTGCCGGACGGCCACTTGCCCGGCCTGCCCGCCCTGCCGGTCCTGCCGCCCTTCTTCTTCGGGGTCGCGGACGGGGAGGGCTTGGGAACGCCGGGCTCGTCGCTGCCGCGGCCCAGGGGGGCAGGGGCGGGGAAGGGAGTGTCGGGCAGGCCGGCGAGGGCGCCCTCCATGTACCGGGTCCAGATGTCGGTGGGGATGTCGCCGCCGAACACCTTCTGCAGGCCGCCCACGCCGACCAGGGACTGCAGCTGCGGGTGGTCCGGGTCCTCGCGGAAGAGGACCACGGAGGTGGCCAGTTGGCGGGTGTAGCCGACGAACCAGGCCGAGCGGTAGTCGTCGGTCGTTCCGGTCTTGCCCGCGGCCGTCCTGCCGAGGGCCGCGGCCTTGGTGCCGGTGCCCCGGGCTATGACGCCCCGCAGGACGTCGGTCACGTTGTCGGCGATGGCCGTCGACAGGGCCCGTACGGGAGCCGGGGCCGTGAAGCCGGGCAGTACGGAGCCGTTGTGGGTCACCTTGGTCACCGAGTACGGGCTGGCCTGCACACCGGAGGCGGCGAAGGTCGCGTAGGCGCCCGCCATGCGGATAGCGCTCGGTGTGGAGGTACCGATGTAGAAGCCGGCGCTGGGGGCGGCGAGGCTGTCGGAGCGCAGACCGAGGGCCTGCGCCGTCCGCGCCACGTTCTGGTAGCCGACGTCCTCTCCCAGCTGCACGTACGGCGTGTTGACCGACTGCTCCATCGCCTGCCTCAGGGAGATGTAGCCCCAGCGCTGTGCGGTGTCGTTGTGCTGGTGGAGGAGGCCGGTGGGGTCCTTGTCGTCGGTGACGTAGGTGCCCTGCTGGTCCTTGATCCTGATGCCGTCGTCGCCGTTGAACCTGCTGGCCGGGGTGATCGGCGCCGCGGGTTCGCCGGGCCGCAGTACGGCTCCGTACTGGAGCGCCGAGGCGAGGACGACGGGTTTGAACGTCGAGCCCACCGGGACGCCGGAGGTGTCGGCGTTGTCCGAGTAGTGGGCGTGGTCGAAGCCGGGTCCGCCGTAGACGGCGAGGATCCGGCCGGTCGATGGTTCCACCGAGGCGGCCCCGACCTGGACGTCCCGGTCGGCCGGCCGGTGGGCGGGGTCGAGGCGCCCCGCGCGGACGGCGGCGACGGCCTTCGCCAGTTGGGCGGTCCGCTTCTTGTCGAAGGTGGTGTGTATCTGGTAGCCGCCTCTGCTCAGGCTGCTGTCGGTGATGTTCCGGTCGTGCGCCTCGGCGTACGACCTGGCGAGCTGGACCAGGTAGCCGGTTTCGCCGGCGAGCCCCGAACCGGGGGTCCACTTCCTGGGGGCGGGGAATCCTGCGGCCGCGTACCGTGCCCGCTGGGCCGGCGTCAGCTTCCCGATCTTCACCATCCGGTCGAGCACCCAGGACCAGCGTGCCTTCGCCTGCGCCCTGGCCGTGGGGTCGGAGTCCGCGTGCTGGAAGAGGCTCGGTTCGTTGACCGCCGCCGCGAGGAAGGCTCCCCGGCTCGCGTCGAGCTTCTCCACCGGGCGGTCGTAGTACATGCGGGCCGCGGCCTGGATGCCGTTGGCCTGACGGCCGAAGAAGCAGGTGTTCAGATACCCCTGGAGGATCTGCTGCTTGCTCATGGAGGCGCCGATCTTGGTGGAGATCAGCAGTTCCCTGAACTTCCGCGAGACCGTCTGCGACTGGTCCAGGTAGGTGTTCTTGACGAACTGCTGGGTGATCGTCGACCCGGACTGGACCGAGCCGCCCTCGGCCATGTTGGCGACGGCGCGCAGGATGCCCTGCGGGTCGATGCCCGGGTCGGTGTAGAAGGAGGCGTTCTCCGCGGCGATGAAGTCCCACTGCACGTCGGCGGGCACCTGCGCGAGGGTGACGTTCTGCCGGTTGACGCTGCCGTCCGTCGCCAGGACCGTGCCGTCCGACCAGTAGTAGACGTTGTTCTGCAGCAGCGTCCTGGGGTTGGGGTCGGGGATGGTGACCGTGGCGTACGCATAGCCGACGACCGCCGTCGTGGCGCCGGAGCAGAGCAGGAAGAAGCCCAGCACCTGCCACAGCGACGGCAGCCAGCGGCGCAGCCCCGTCCTGTCCCGGCGCGGGTAGTCGATCCAACGTTTCTTCTGCGGCGCCGCTCTTCGCGCGCCGCCGTTGGAGCGCTGCGGCGGCCGACGGCGGTGTCCGCTCATGGGCTTGGATCACTGTCCTTTCGGTACGGCTCAGTACGACTGCGATGTTCCGTGTCGGTACGACGGGGGTGCCTCGTGCGGTACGGGCTGCCGGAAACCGCCGTGGGATGTCCCGTCGCCCACCGGGGCGTCCTGGAGGCTGCCGTACCGCTCCATGCGCTGCCATCTCAGCCGCGAGCCCGACACCGCGGTGAAGACGGACTGGATCACCACCAGGTAGATCAACTGGCGGTAGACGAACTGCTGCAGGGGCAGGCTCCACAGCGGGCCCGGCCGTTCTCCGTCCAGACGGAACGCGTACAGGCCCATCAGGAGTTGCAGCAGCAGGAAGGCCAGCCAGAGCCCGGCGATCCGGACCGGGTCGAGGAAGAGCAGCCCGTACAGGGCGAAGAGGTCCACGACGGGGGCGAGCAGCGGCAGCAGGACCTGGAAGAGGAGGAGGTACACCAGGCCGCGGCGGCCCAGTTTGCCGGCGGCGCCGCGCTGCGCCAGCGCGCCACGGTGCTTCCACATCGCCTGCAGGGTGCCGTAGCACCAGCGGTACCGCTGCCGCCACAGCGCGTTCAGTGACGCGGGTGCCTCGGTCCAGGCCACCGCACCCTCCTCGTAGACCACACGCCAGCCGTCGCGGCACAGCGCCATGGTGAGGTCGGTGTCCTCGGCGAGGGTGACGTCACTGACGCCTCCGAGGTCCAGCAGCGCCCGGCGGCGGAACGCGCCCACCGCTCCCGGGACGGTCGGCATGCACTCGGCCAGGTCGAACAGACGGCGGTCGAGATTGAAACCGACCACGTACTCGATGTGCTGCCAGCGGCCCAGCAGACCACCGCGGTTGACGACCTTGGCGTTGCCCGAGACGGCGCCGACCCGGGGGTCGGCGAAGGGCTGCACGATCGTACGGACGGTGTCGGGTTCGAAGACCGTGTCGCCGTCGACCATGACCACCAGCTCGCAGGTGGCCGCGGCGAGTCCCGTGTTGAGCGCGGCGGGCTTGCCCGCGTTCTGCTGCCGGATCACCCGCACCCCCGGCAGGCGGAGCGACTCCACCAGGTCGGCGGTGCCGTCGGTGGAACCGTCGTCCACCACGATGATCTCCACCGGATGGTCCGAGGCGACCAGTGAACGCACGGCCGCCTCGATCCCGGCGCTCTCGTTGTACGCCGGGACGATGACACTGACCGGTTCGTTCACCCGCGGCCCCCGGGACCGGCCGCGGCGCCTCATCCGCAGCCGCCGGTGCCGGCGGGCCGCGATCAGCACGATCGCCGCGCGCAGCACGCTGATCGCTCCGGCGGCGTACATCAGCACGCCCAGCAGCCGCACGGTCCAGTCGCCGGCCTGCAGCAGCCCGATGAGGACCACCCCCTGCAGATGGTCGGCGAGCCCGGCGCGCTGGACGGACCCGGCCATGCCGACCGCGGCGCCGACCGTCGCGAACCGGAAGCCCTGCGCCTTGAGCCGCGGGATCAGGGCGCTCAGCGCGGTGACGGTCTGGGACCGGTCACCACCCCCGTCGTGCATCAGCACGATCTGCCCGGCGTGGCCGTGCGGTGTCGCGTTCGCGAGGACACGATCCGCACCGGGGCGCTGCCAGTCCTCGGCGTCCTGGGTGGAGAGCACCGTCACATAGCCTGCGGCGTCGGCCTGCTCGAGGACGGTCCAGTCGGCGTCGTCCAGCGCATCGTTCGTCGAGGAGTAGGGCGGCCTCAGCAGTGCGGTGGTGACCCCCGTGGCGCCGGCCACCGCCAGCTGCGTCTCCCGCAGCTCCAGGGAACGCTGCCACGGGGCGAGGCGGGACAGGTCGGGGTGGGTGAAGGTGTGGATGCCGATCTGGTGGCCGTCGGCGACGATCCGGCGGACCAGCTCCGGATGGGCCACGACCTGGGTTCCGACGACGAAGAACGTCGCGTGCACATGGTTGCGGCGCAGTACGTCCAGGATGCGCGGCGTCCAGACGGGGTCGGGCCCGTCGTCGAAGGTGAGCGCGATGGTGCGGGCCTGGACCCGGGCGGTGTGCGCGGAGGTGGCGGCGCCCGCGATCACGGGGCCACCGTGGACCACCTGGCTGGGCACCGCGTCGTTCCGGCCACGGGCGCCGGTCACGGCGTCCGAGGTGATCCCGAACATGTGGTGGGTGTAACCCTGCAGCAGGAGGGCTGTCGACAGGGTCACCGTGAGCACGCCCAGCAGGAGCCAGTGGGTGCGGGGTGTGCTCCGGCGGGGGCAGCGGCCCTCGGCAGGAGCATCGCGGTGTCGGCGGTCGGTCACGTCGGGCCCTGGATCACTTCACGGGCCGGTGGGACGAGCCGAGAGCGCGCCCCTTGGAGGAGGGGGCCCGGACGGCGGTCGAGACCGGGGCGGTGGTGGAGGTCGGGGAGGTGGTCGTGGTGGGCGCAGCGGTGGACGTGGGAGCAGGGGTGGTGGAGTCCGGGCGGTCGGCGGCGCCGGGAGCCTTCTGCGCTGCGGTGCGGGACTTCTTCCGCGCCGCGGTGGGGCTCACGCTCTTCGCGGAGTGTCCGGTACCGGACGAGGAGCCGGGTGCGGTCACCCCGTGCGTCGCCGGATGCGTGGGCTCCGCCTGCGGGACGAACGGAGCGCTGACACTGGGGCCGCCCAGCAAGGTGCTGATCAGCAGGGCGACATAGACGCCGGCCGGGATCACCAGCAACCGGGCGGCGCGGAGCACGCGGCGCTGGCGTCGTCCCGAGGAATCGACGAAGACGGGCCGCCCGGACTCGCTCTCGTGTGCGTCCGGTTCCGGTACGGAAGGGACGGGAATGTCGAACATCGAGAGCTGCGCGGTGAGGAGGTCACCGTGCGGGGAGTCCCACTCGGTCGCAGTCTGCCCCGTCGGGTACACCCACTGCGCGGTCCGCGCCTCGTCCGGGGGCGGAGAAGCCGTGCCGCCGGTGACGTCCCCGCCGTACTCGTGGCTGTAGGGATACGCGTACCCGACACCGCCGTACGGCTCCTCGCCGTACGCCTCTCCGCTTTCGTCGCTCCACCGCACGAGTCGTGTCCCCTTGTCCTGGCCGACCGACGTGGTCACCCGCATGGAGAGAGCGCACGAGGCCGGAAGTGTTACACCTGGGGCTCACGGGACGGACGAAGCCGCCGAAAAGGCCTGATCCGGACAAGCGGTGAGCAGATGTGCCGATACGCGCGTCACGCCGCCAGGCGCTTGACCACCGCGTCGCCGGACTCGGCCGCGTGCGCGTAGAACGCCCGCAGCTCCTGGTGCGCCGCGGCGAACGCGCCCCACGTCTCGGGCTCCGCCGTCACGCCGCCGTAGCGCGGCAGCAGTTCGTCGCGGGCGAAGCCCCACAGCGCATCGAAGTCGGCCGCGCTCAGGAACCCGGCCACCCGGCGTGCCTGGGCCGCCGTCAGCACCAGGAGCTGCGGCTCGTGCCGGCCGGGGCGGAACACCGGCCGGCCACCGAGCACGACCTGGGCCTGGGGCCGGTCCTGGGCACTGTGCGGGGGAGCGCCGGCGTAGATGCGCTCCTGGTCCAGGTAGCGCTCGTCCAGCGCCTCCTCGCGGTGCCGGCCGCCCGGGTGCCGGACCGCCTCCACACCGCCCTCGAACTGTCGTTCCAGCCAGGTCACGCTGTTGCGCAGCGCCGGGGGCGGCACCGCTCGCATACGGAGGTACGCAGTCATGTCAGATGGAGCGCACGAAGGCGCCGAAGCATCACGCGGCGGCTGCGCGCTCCTCGTCGGCAGGGTCCCGTCGTTGCTTCGCCCGGGACGGCTCGCCGCGGCTGCCGTGCCGCCGAGCGGTGGCGGGCGGCCCGAACCCGGGCATCGGCGGACACGGCGCCCCGGGCATCGGCGAACACGGCAACCCCGGCACCGGCGGGCGCGGCGGGATCCGCGATCCGCGCCCGGCCGGCCGTCGCCGATCCGATACGTGCAGAAGCGGCCGGAATCTGCTAATTGGGCAGATTTCCGGCCGCTCCGTCCCTCTCCGTGCCGCTCACGGGGGGAGTCTGCAGCGGCACGGAGAGAGGCCGGGCGGTGCCGGCATCCAGAGGGTGGTCCCCCCTCGGTCTGCGCGGTACCGGCCCCGGTACTCAGCCAGCGCACGAAGGGCGCGAAACGTCACCCGGCGGGAGCGGCGCCGGTCCTGCACCGCCGCGGGCACACCGGATCCACGGGCGCGAAGAAGCCGTCCGGGGGCCCCGCGCGGGCCCCGGGGCGGCGTGGTTCCCCGGATCCCCATGCCCGGCCGTCACCCCGGCAGATGCACGGCGGCTCCGGCGGCGCCGTGAAGGACCACTGGTGCGTTGTGACACTTCTGTGAGAACTGACGCTGTTCTCCATGGGGCCGTCGATGCGACCGGAGCGCGACGGACGACACGGACTCGCTATGAACCCGGTGCGAACGAGGACAGCTTTGGGCCAGGTACGGCAACCCCGGCGTGTGCAGGCGTACGACGGGGAGCTGGGTGCTGCCGTCGCGCGGGCCCAGGACGGCGACGAGGCCGCCTTCGCGGTGGCCTACCGGATCGTGCAGCCGGGCCTGCTCGGCTACCTGCACGGGCTGGTCGGCGAGGACGCGGAGGACGTGGCCTCCGACGCCTGGCTGGAGATAGCCCGCGACCTCGGGCGCTTCAAGGGGGACGGCGCCGGGTTCCGCGGCTGGACCGCGACCATCGCCCGGCACCGGGCACTGGACCATCTGCGCCGCCAGCGCGTGCGGCCCCGGGCCGGCGGGACCGAGCAGGACCTGCTGCACCTGCCCGGCCCGAACAACACCCATGACCAGGCCCTGGAGTCCCTCTCCACCGAGCAGGCCCTGGAACTGGTCCACGGGCTGCCGCGGGACCAGGCCGAGGCCGTGCTCCTGCGGGTCGTCGTGGGCCTGGACGGTCCTGCCGCCGCACGCGTCCTCGGCAAGCGCCCGGGAGCGGTGCGCACGGCCGCCCACCGGGGCCTGAAACGCCTCGCCCGTCAGCTGGGCGTCGGCTGCGAGGCGGACGAGGGTGTGACGGATGAGGCTTCCCGAACGCTGGGGCAGTCGAAATGAACAACAAGGGCGACACTGGGCGGCCACAAGGCGCCGGGCCCAGCACCTCGAACGAATTGAAACGGTCGGACGGGAACGGAAACGGACATGGGTGAACGGCTGAGCGGCGACGGAGTTCCGGTCCGTCACCGGCATGGGCACCCCGGCGGCACCGTGTCCGGCCCCTGGGAGGGGCACGACTCCGCCACCCTGGAAGCGGTGCTGGCCGCCGCCATGCGCACAGAACGTCTCGACCCCGAGGCCGAGCAGCGGGCCCTGACCGCCTTCCGGTCCGCCGCCCACGGCGACGGCGCGCGACGGGCCCGTACCCGGCGCCGGGACGACTGGCGGCCGTCCGGGGAGCGGCGTCTGGGACGCCCGGTGCGGATGACGTTCGGCGTGGCGTTCGCCAGCCTCACCCTCGGCGGTGTCGCGGTCGCGGCCATCGGTTCCGCCGGTTCGTCCGCGGACCATGCCGGCAGCGGCCGGGGAACCGCGCGCCCGTCGGCGGTCGCGCCGGACCGGCCGGGCGGCACGGCCCCGTCGGCGTCCTCCGGTGGTCCGGGGGCGACGGGCCGCCCCTCCACCGCGAAGGACACCGAGGCCCACTGCCGCGCCTACGAGCAGGTGGAGAAGCACGGCAAGGCACTCGAGGCGACGGCCTGGCAGCGGCTCGTCGCGGCGGCCGGCGGCAAGGACAAGGTCTCCGCGTACTGCTCCGAGCAGCTGCGGCGGGCGACATCCGCGCCGAACGGCACGGGCAGTTCCGGCAAGGGCAGCACACATGCCGGCAACGGCACGTCCGGTGCCACCCCCGGCGGCACGCACGGCGCGACCGGCAACGGCCAGGCGGGCGGTGCGACCGGCCGGTCGGGCGGCGGCAAGGGCAGCGGGAAGCACCGGTAGCCCGCGCCTGCCCGGATCCGTGCCACCGTCGTGTCCTGCGGGCGCCGAGGGCGAGAGGGCATAGAGGGCGTAGAGGGCGAGAAGGTAAGGCGGGGAGGCCGAAGAGGACAGGAAGGCTGGTGGAGGCCGGGGGGCCTCTGCCTCACCGCACCGTCCACGTCAGCGAGTCGGACGTCTGCGCCCGGACCGCAGGGTCCCGTACGGCCGTCGTGCGGTCGGTCACGGTCGCCGTGACCGTGTGGCCCCGGCCGTGGACGCCCAGCCGGTGCGGCGTCACCGACAGGGCGCCGGTGGCCGACGGCACCTGTCTGCCGTCGACGTACCAGGTCAGTTCGAGGTCGGCGAGGCCGGTCAGCGGGGCGAGGCGTACGGTGATCCGCCGCCCTTGCCGGACCGGCCGGGACGTGGGGACGGAGGAGGTCAGCGCGTCCGCGTCGGCGTAGAAGCCGGCGATCATCGCCTCGCGGCCGACGACGTTGAACTCGGTCGAGGTCAGGGAGCGCATGATGGACGTCTCGGTCGGGCGGTAGATGCCCGTCTCGTAGTAGCCCCCGCCCTCGTACGTACCCACGACCGAGCCCGTCGGGTCCTGGGCCCCGAGCCAGCGGTACCACTTCGTCGTGCCCGGGTCGCGCAGGAGGGTGAGGTTGGCCTGGTCCGGTTCTTCGGCGTACGGGTAGGCACCGTAGCCCGCGTACTGGTACTCGTCGGCCAAGTGGCCTATGGAGTGGCCCAGTTCATGGGCGCCTATGAGGTACGACCTGTCATTGTCGGACGACATCGTCGCCACCCCGTGGAAGGGCGAGCCCGCCGGCAGGTCGCCGGCGGAGTAGCCCGCGCCGCCGTACTTGGTGGAGTTCGCGATGACGAAGACGATGTCGGCGTCCGGGGCCAGACCTGCGTAGTCCGCGACCTTGTCCGTGTCGACGCACAGCAGGCGTTCGAGGTCGTCGCAGAAGAAGCGGGCGCCCAGCGCGGTGTCCTTCGCGACATCGGCCGTCGGGTCGCCGGAGACGCCGGAGTCGTGGGAGACGGCGTCGACCAACCAGACGTTGAACAGACCGCGGTAGCTCCGGTACGGCTCGATGGCGAAGATCTTGTCCAGTTTCTCCTCGGCGTCCGAGGCGAACTCGCCCTGCTCGTCGGCGGTGTAGCCGTCGCCCATCACCACCAGGTCGAGCCGCCCGGTCACGGGGCCGGTCCGCTGGAGTGCCCTCACCGTCGGGGTGGCACCCCGGGGAGTAGGCACGTGGCGGGCCGTCGGGGCGGGGGTGTCCGCCGGGACGGTCACCTGGCGGGGTTCCGCTCCTGGACCGGGGAA
Organism: Streptomyces sp. NPDC020362; assembly: GCF_040642095.1. Taxonomy (NCBI): domain Bacteria; kingdom Bacillati; phylum Actinomycetota; class Actinomycetes; order Kitasatosporales; family Streptomycetaceae; genus Streptomyces; species Streptomyces sp. NPDC020362. The sequence continues at coordinate 67,309 of NZ_JBFAET010000003.1, read as the reverse complement.
GTACTCGACGCGCCGGGTGTGGGCGGGTGCGCCGGCAGCGGCGGCCGGCCCCGGGTTCGCTGCGACGACCAGCGCCGCGGCAGCGGCCAAGGCGGCTCCGGCAGCGGCGGTCCGGCGCAGGGCAGCTCTTGCGCGATGCGGCACGGGAACCTCGCTTAAGCATCCAGTTAAGTGGACTTAAGAACACACTTAACCTAGGGAGCCGATCAGGAATCGGCAAGACCCACAACAGAGTTGACGGTCCATCACCTCAGATGGCCGGCAGACGGACCCGACCGACCGCAGACCGTCGGTACAACTCTTCGGCATCGCCGTGTGTCTGGTGTGAGGAACTGGCGTTCCCGCGCAGTTCACGCATCCATCGCCGTCGCTTCACCCAGAGGGACCCGAATGCCTCACTCTGCTCCCGGCCTCCGTACGCTCCGCAGGACCGCCGGCGTCATCGGCGCCGGTGCGCTGATCGCGTTGGGCACCGCGCCCGGCGCCATGGCCGACGGCTCCGGGGCCGGCCTGGTGCTCGGGAAGGTCGCCCCGATCGACGGGGTGAAGCCCGGGAGCACCTTCGAGGCCCCGGTCACCTTCACCAACACAGGCACCGAGACGCTGCCGAAGGTCTGGCTGTCGTACTCCGTCACCCGGGGGCTGAGCCACACCGACATGCCCTCGAACTGCGAGCGCTGGGACGTCGGCTCGTACGACGAGATGCCGGCCGCGTCCACGGTGATCTGCGAGTTCGACCAGGCGGTGAAGCCGGGTGCCACCTACGCCCCCGAGAAGCCGCTGACCCTCAAGGCTCTCGACCGGGCGCTGTACGACGACCTGTTCGTCATGGTCGCCGACCGGAACATGGGCGCCGACGAGAACGCCACGGGGCCCGTGCGCGGAACCGGACCCGCGGTGAAGCTGGTGGAGCAGCCCGCCGGCTCCGCCGCCACCGGCAGCGGATCGAGGAGCCCCGACTACGACTCGGCCACCGTGCGGGTGAACACGGTGAACAAGGCCGACTTCCAGGTGTCGGGAGCGGAGCTGAAGGGCCGGGTCGGGGCCACGGTCGACGCCCGGGTGAAGTTCACCGACGCGGGCCCAGCCTGGGTGTTGGGGGAACTGGGCACCTCGGTGACCCGGGTTCTGATCAAGGTGCCCGCCGGCACGACGGTGGTCCGGGGGCTGGAGTACTGCAAGCACCCGGCGGCCGGAACCTACGACTGCGGCACCGTGCAGTCCTGGGTGGAAGAGGGCCAGGTGGAGAACTACGACTTCAGACTGAAGATCGACAAGGCGGTGCCCGGTGCCAAGGGCTCGGTGGCTCTGAAGGCGGAATCCCGGCCGTACGACGTGAACAAGGCGAACGACACGGCCGACATCCTGCTCGACGTCGGGGACAGCGGCTCCACGGGGGGCTCGGGTTCCACGGGCGGGACCGGCTCGACGGGCGGTTCCGGCTCCAGCGGCGGGAACGGGGCGACGGGTGGATCCGGCTCCAGCGGCGGGAACAGCTCGGCGGGCGGTTCCGGTTCCGGCGGCGACAGCGGGACGACGGGCGGATCCGGCACCGCCGGTGGAGCCGGGACCGCCGGTGGTTCCTCGGCCACTGGCTCTTCGGGGAGCGCCTCCTCCACCGGCGGCGGCCTCGCCGACACCGGTTCCGGTTCGGCCCTGCCCCTCGCGGGCGCCGCGGCAGCGGCCGTCGTTGCCGGTGCGGGTACGGTCCTGCTCGTACGCCGCCGCGCGGCCCGGCGGTAACCCGGAGGGGGCGTGCCCCGCGCGGCTGCCGCACCGGGCAGGACGGGCGGGCGGGTGGGCGGCACAGGCTTTACCGTGCGGCCTGTTCACCGATGGTCGGCCGACTTCGATCGATGCGATCGATGCGGCCGAATCGGCCGAATCGGCCGAATCGGCCGAATCGGCCGGGTCAGTCGGCGAGGGCTCCCATGGGGTCCCAGGCGGGGAGGACGATCGGCGGTCGGCCGAGGGCGGCGGCCAGCTCCGGCGGCAGCGCCGAGCGCCGGACCGCGATCTCGAAGACATGCTCGCCGAACCACGAGTCGTTCATGGTCCAGAAGCCCTTGTCGGCCTTCTCCTCGCCCCAGCTGTTCTCCACCCGCCAGCGGCGCGGGCTCCCGTCCACCACGTCGACGCCGGTGAACAGCATCGCGTGGGTCATCTGCGTGTCGTGGTGCAGCAGCCGGGCGGCCTTGTCCATGGTGAAAGGGGCGTCGTAGACGGCCGCGTAGTCGAAGAGCGCGGCGTCCCAGACACCGGCGTCCGCGCGCATCATCCTTTTCACGTCGCAGCCGAACCACACCGGCTCGCCGCCGACGATCGCGTCCATGGCCAGCCGCTTCATCAGCTCCATCGGGACGTTGAGATAGACCACCGGCGGGGCGTCCACGACGTTGCCCAGGTACTCGACGGTGAAGGTGCGGCCGACCGGGCTCGACTCCCGCGGGTCGTGCACCAGGCAGACGTACTCCTCCAGCGGGAGCTGCACGTACGAGGCGGCGAACTCGGCCGGGGTGAGCCAGCCGTCGCGGTGGAACTCCCTGTCCCTGTCCTCCCACTGCCACAGGAACCGCTGCGGAGGCGTGCCGAGATGAATGCTGAGCACGCGGTGGACGGCGGCCAGCACCTCCCGCTTGTGCTCCCGCTGCGCCTCGGCTCCCGCGGCGGCCTGCCCGCGCAGGTCGCGGGCGCCCTGGCGGAGCAGGGTCTTCAGGGCCCGGTTCATCGCACGGGTCGCGGAGGAGCTGTCGGTCTCCGGCATGGCCGACTTGGGCACCAGGCCGTGCCGGGCGACCAGCGCCACGAACATGTTCCACTGACCGCCGTCACTGATCGGGTCCGCCAGCAGGTACGCCACCGTGCGGTCGTCCAGGTCCCGGTCCGAGGTCTCGATGACCGCTTCGAGGAAGTGGTTCGCCCGCTCGAACTTGTCCCACCAGAGCAGGTAGTTCTGGGAGAACTCGAAGTCCTTCACACCGAGCTTCCGCGCGGCGCCGACCCGGAGCAGGTTGAGCCCGGCGAACATCCAGCAGCGCCCGCTCTGCCGCTGGTTGGTGGCTTTCCAGTCGTCCAGGTGGTGGGAGACCGAGTGGTCGGTGGCGGTGAGAATCCGCCGGTCCAGGGCGACATCGTCCACCGGCGTCTGGGTGACGGCGTTCTGCATCAGCCGGTTCACCGGCCGGGAGGCGAACTCCTTCTCGAACAGCTCGGCCTGATCCGGTGTCAGACTGCGCCCCATGGCCTGGCGGGAGTCGTCGTTTCCGAAGGTCACAGCAGTTTTCCTCCAGTTCCCAGCGGTTCTCCACAGAGGCGCGTCCTCACCGTCGCACGGCGGTTCGGCCGAGTCAACGGCGTGTCGGATGCGAGACGTTGCGGCCGCGGAGTGCCACGCGAGCGCTCGTCGGCGCGGCGGAGTGCCACGTGGGCGCTCGTCACCGCCGCGACGTGCCACGTGGGCGATCCTCGCCACCGCGGAGTGCCACGTGGGCGATCCTCGCCGCGTGGCCCGACGTCGAAGCGGGCGTCCTCGCGCCGAGGGCGCCCGTTCCGCCGGGCCGTCAGGCCGCTGCCCCGACCGCCGAACCCGCCGGGTCCGGCTCCCGCACGATGCTGCGGCGCCGGACGGGCAGCCCGACCGTCGGGTTGGCGACGGCCCAGGCCGCGCCCTTGCAGACCAGTTCCTTGTAGACGGCGGCGAACCGTCCCGTCAGGGCCGCGCTCACGGCGCGATCGTCCGCGGTGACGTACTGGATCAGACCTTCCCTGCGGCCCAGCGAGATGCACTGGTTGAAGTAGCGCAGCGGCACCTTGGGGAGCTTCCCGCCGGTCAGACGTGCCGCGATGGCGTCGGCGGCCTGCCATGCCATGGGGGTGCCGGAGGCGCACGACATCCGCAGCGGCTTGTCGGCGGGGCCGATCGCCATCGCCGCGTCGCCGACGGCGTACACGTCCGGGTGCGAGAGCGAGCGCATGGTGCGGTCGACCATGATCTGGCCCGTGTCGGTGACCTGCAGGGTGGTGGCCTTCGCGATCGGGTGGACGGCGAAGCCGGTGGTCCACACCGTGACGGCGGCCGGGACGGACGTGCCGTCGGCGGTGGCGATGCGGTCGGCCTCGACGCCGGTGACGGCGGCGTGCTCGTGCACGGTGATGCCGAGCCTGCCGAAGACCTCGTGCAGGTGCCGGCGGCCCTTGGGCGAGAGCCAGTCGCCGAGGTCGCCGCGGGCGGCGAGGGCGACGTCGAGGTCCGGGCGGGCCTCGGCGATCTCGGTCGCCGCCTCCAGGCCGGTGAGACCGCCGCCGACCACGACCACGGGCTGTCCGGCGTCCAGGGCGGCCAGGCGCTCGCGCAGCCGGAGCGCTCCGGGGCGGGAGGCGATCTCGTGGGCGTGCTCGGTGGTGCCGGGGACGCCCTGGTCGTTCCAGCCGCTGCCGAGGGCGTACACGAGGGTGTCGTACGCCAGCTCCTCGGCGCCGTCCGCGTCGAGGACGGTGACGGTCCTGCGGTCGACGTCGACGCCGGTGACCTTCGCGAGCTTCAGTTCGACGCCGGTGCCCGCGAACATCTCGCCGAAGTGCCGGGGCCTGAGGTCCTGGCCGGCCGCGAGCTGGTGCATCCGGACGCGCTCGACGAAGTCGGGCTCGGCGTTGACGAGGGTGATGGCGACGTCTTCGCGGCGCAGCCGCTTGGCGAGCCGCCCCGCGGCGATGGCTCCGGTGTATCCGGCGCCGAGGACGATGATGCGGTGCTGCATGTGCGCGCTCCTGTCTTGGGCGGTTTCGCCACCTGAACCGGGCAGCCCGCCGTTTCCTGACAGGAACGCGCTGTGAAGCACCTCACATCGGGGTCAGAAGGCGCTGAGCAGGGGTCCGCCGTGGTCGGTGGCCGCCCACCGCCGGGTCGCGCGGTCGAGCTTGTCGGGGTTGACCTGGTTGCGGAACGCGGCGATCCCCTCGGCGGTGATCTCCAGACACATGACGCCGACGACCCGGCCGTCGACGACCGCCACGACGGCGGGACCGCCGTTGGCGGTCGTGGCGTAGACCTCGGGCGAGCCGCCGACCAGGTCGCGCTTGGCCTTGCTGGGCTTGAACAGACCTCGCATGAACTTGGCGACCGCGAGCGCGCCCTCGAACGCCTTGGCACGGGCCGGGACCTTCCCACCGCCGTCGCCGATCGCGACGGCGTCCTGGGTGAGCAGCCGCACGAGGGGATCGGTCCGGCCGCTGGTGGCCGCCGCGAGGAACTCTTCGACGATCCGCCGGGCGGCGGCCTCGTCGATCTCGGTGCGGGCCTTGCCGTCCGCGACGTGCTTCTTGGCGCGGTGGAAGATCTGCTGACTGGCGGCCTCGGTGATGTCGAGGATCTCGGCGATCTCGCGGTGCGGGTAGTCGAAGGCCTCCCGCAGCACGTACACCGCCCGCTCGCCCGGAGAGAGCCGCTCCAGCAGGGCGAGGACCGCGTACGAGACCGACTCGCGCTGTTCGGCGGTGTCGGCGGGGCCGAGCATCGGGTCCCCGGCGAGCAGCGGCTCGGGCAGCCACTGGCCCACGTAGGTCTCGCGCCGCGCGCGGGCCGAGGTGAGCTGGTTGAGGCAGAGGTTGGTGAGAACCTTCGTCAGCCAAGCCTCGGGGACCCGGACGTGGTCGACATCGGCGGCCTGCCAGCGCAGGAACGTCTCCTGCACGGCGTCCTCGGCCTCGCTCGCGGAGCCGAGCAGGCGGTAGGCGATGGCCTCCAGGCGGGACCTGGAGGCCTCGAACCGGTCCACGTCGTTCATGGTCAGGGCCATGGCCCGGATCCTAGCTCTCCCTAAGCGCGAGGGCCGCCGCATCCCGCCCCTGCACCGCCCGCCTCCGGCCGACTCCGACCGAACGGCGAATCACCCCGCGCCTCGGCCAGTTCACGCAGTGCCCGGTCTCCGGGATGCGCGGCGGCGAGCCGACGCCCGGCCTCGGCGGCCCGGTCCGGCTCGGACCCGGCGAGGGCGCAGATGAACAGGACGAGTTGTACGCCCAGGTCGAACCCGGGGCGGTCGCCTGCCGCAAGGCGTGTGATGCCTCGGTCGACGACGGCGCAGAGGTCGTCCCGGCACGCCGAGACGATCTCCGGGTACAGCAGGTCGTTCGCCCGCCGATCGAGCTGAACCCGGTCGGCGATCCGGATCAGCGCCCGGGCGGCCCCGATGCGCTCGGCCGCGGTGCCGCGTTCGCCGGCCATGTCGCGGCTGCGGCCCACCGCCTCGGCCAGGTGCGCGAACGTGTCGTCCTGGCTGTTGAAGCGGTCGTACGTCTGCCCCCGCCACGTCAGGTCGTCGGGTGCGGCAGCCGCCTCGACGACCGCGGCGTACCCGGTCGGGTCCGCCCAGGAAACGAGCGCGCAGCAGGCAAGGAAGCGTCCGGCCGGATCGGCGTTCTCGTCGCGCAGGAGGGCCACCAGGCCCTCCGTGCGTTCCACGTAACCGCCGTCCAGGGCATCGGCGATGACGTCGTCCGGTTCGGCGGGCAGACCGTCGAAACCGGTGAACAGGAGCTGCCTCGACACGGGGTCCGGCTCCCAGGGGCGTGGGGCGTCGCGCATGGGACGTTCCTTCCAGGATCAGGATCGCGAGGCGGGCCAAGGGCCGGTCGCCCATGATGCGCCGGTCGGGCGCACCGGCTCGTATCGCCGGGGCAGGGGGGCGGGGCGGTGGGGGCGTTCGTGAAGCGCGGGGTGCGGGGTTGCAGGGCCCGAGCGCAGCGGCACGCTGAAGGCCGGCCACTCATGGCCGGCGGTGAGTACGCGCTCCGGTTCCACGGCCGCGCCCCAGTCGGCACCGAACGCGGCCCGTGGCACATCCTCGCCACGCAGACAGGTACCGAGGTGTACCGGCCGGAACAAGGGGTCGTCCAGGCAGGCGCTCCCCGGGACCAGAGGGCCGCCTCCGTGTCCCGGGATCTGCAGCACGCGAGGGTGATGGCACAGGGCACGGACACCCCTGTCCCGTGCCGTCCGGGGTCCGACGCACCGCGGGTCCCGGACGGCCGGCGCCGGGAAGGGCGCTACGTTTCCGCGTCCCCGAGACCGCCTTCAGGGCCGTCCGGTTCGGTTTCGAGCAGCCGCTCCACCGTCAGCGTTCCCGTCGACGTGCCGAGCAGCCATTCTCCGAGGGTGATGCCCTGCGGCCAGAGCTGTCCCTCGTGGATGCACCACATGGGGCCGGCCGGATCGCGGAAGTCGGCCAACGACCACAGGGTGCAGCCCCAGTCGTACATCAGCACCAGGCCGGCGGGGACGGTACCGGAGGGATCCGGGCCCTCCTGGTACAGCTCGGCGATGTCGAGGAAGTGGCCCTGGGCGTGGCCCCCGCGCACCCCCAGAACTCCTTCGGCCGGGCCGAACCCCCCGTTGGCGACCTCGGTGTACAGGCGCCGCAGGAGCGGAGGAACCGGAAACCCGATGACGTCCTCCGCCGCGGTGACGGCCTCCGGTGCGGCCGGCGGTGGCAACGACCGCCCCCGGGCCGCCGTGCGCACCGCTTCCACCACCTCGTCGTCGATCACCGGCCCAGCCTCTCACCGTGAGCCTCCGGCCCGCCCGCAGGGCGGCTCCTCGGCGATCGAGCAGAATCCGTCTGGTTAGTCTGCTGACGTGACAACCGAGTTGGCTCTGCTGTCCCGAGTCGCCTGCCGTGGGCGGGAGATCACCGCGCCCCGGCTGCGCGGCCTGCTGGCGTTGCTCGCCGAGGATCTGCGCGGTGGCTGCAGCACGCACCGGCTGGTGGAGGGGCTGTGGCCGGACGAACTGCCGGAGCGGCCGGGCAAGGCGGTGCAGGTTCTGGTGTCGCGGCTCAGGACGCAGCTGGGTGCCGACCTGATCGTGAGCACGCCGACGGGCTACCGGCTGGCGCTCGACGAGACGCAGGTCGACAGCTCCGCGCTGCTGCTGCGCGAGGCGGAGGCGGCGGAGCGGGCGCGGGCCGGGGACCATGCGGGCGCCCTGGCCGGGGCCGAGGCGGGGCTGGCGCTGTGGGACGGGAGCACGGGCGCCGGGCCGGGAGAGGATCTGCACGACCCGGTGGCGGCGCTGAGAGCCGGCCGGGGCCGGACACTGCGGTCGCTGGTGCGGTTGCGGGCGCTCGCACTCGCCCGGCTGGAACGGCGTCAGGAGGCCGCGGCACCGCTGGCCGAGCTGGCCCTGGAGCTCCCGCGCGACGAGGAGGTGCTGGCCGAGCTGCTGCGCTGCGAGGCCACGACAGCGGGGCGGGCCGCCGCGCTGACCCGGTACGACGTCTACCGGCGCGGGCTGCGCGAGGAGTTGGGCACCGATCCCGGTCCCGGGCTCAGGGCCGTGCACCAGGAGCTGCTGAGCGGGGACAGGCCGTCGGTCCGCCACGGTGTGCCGCACGAGCCGAACCCGCTGCTGGGGCGGAAGGCCGACATCGCCGCCGTCTCCGGGCTGCTGCGCGACGCGCGGGTGGTGACGGTCGTGGGCCCCGGCGGGCTGGGCAAGACCAGGCTCTCGCACGCGGTGAGCCGGGCGGCCGAGCAGCCGGTGGTCCACTTCGTGACGCTGGCCGGTGTCACCGCCGACGACGACGTGGCCGGGGAGGTGGCCTCGGCCGTCGGTGCCGGGGAGGGACGGCAGTTCCCCGGCGGCGGGGACGTCGTGAGCGGCATCGTCGGCGCGCTGGGTGCCGGGCCGGTCCTGCTGGTGCTGGACAACTGCGAGCACGTCATCGCGGGCGCGGCCGCTCTCGTGCAGGCCATGGTGTCGCGGACCGGCCGGCTGCGGGTCCTGGCCACCAGCCGGGCCCCGCTGGGCCTGACCTCGGAGTCCGTGTACGCCCTGCCGGAGCTGTCCCAGGCGACGTCGGTGGAACTCTTCGTGCAGCGGGCGCGGGCCGCCCGGCCCGGCGTGGAGCTGCCGGCGGGCCCGGTCGCCGAGATCTGCGCGCACCTGGACGGGCTGCCGCTCGCCGTGGAGCTGGCCGCGGCCCGGGTCCGGGTGCTGTCCGTGGCCGACATCTCCCGCCGGCTGCGGGACCGGTTCACGCTGCTGCGCGGCGGCGCCCGTGACGCGCCCGAGAGGCATCGCACGCTGCGGGCCGTGGTCGACTGGAGCTGGAACCTGCTGGAACCCGACGGCCAGGCCGCCCTGCGCGCCCTGTCCGTGTTCCCCGGCGGCTTCGCCGAGGACGCGGCGCAGTACGTGCTCGGCGACACCGGGGACGCTCTGGAACTGCTGGAACAGCTGGCCGGCCAGTCCCTGATCAAGGTCAACGACAGCCCGTCCGGGGTGCGCTTCCACATGCTGGAGACGCTGCGGGAGTTCGGCGCCGCCAAATGTGCCGAGGCCGGTGCGGAGGAGGCGGTCACCGACCGGTTCCTCGCCTGGGCGCGGGACTTCGGCCGCGCCCACCACGACGTGCTGTTCACCAGCGACCCCGTACCCGCCTGGCTGCGCATCCGGGCCGAGCAGGACAACCTCGTCCTGGCGCTGCGTCACGCCCTCGCCCGCGCCGACGGGCCCGGCACGGCCGCCGTCACCGCCGTACTGGCCTCCTTGTGGGCCACGGACTCCAACTACCCCCGCCTCGCCGCCCTCGTCGCCGAGACCGGCGGGCCGCTGTCCCGGTTCCGGCCCGGGCCCGGGAACCCCGAGGACGTGGAGGCGGCCCGCAGCGCGGCGGCCGTGTGCGCGGCGAGCCTCTTCATGGGCCGCGGCCCGCACGCCGTACGGCAGTTGGTCACCCTGCGCCGGCTGCCGCCCGCGCCGCCGGACACCCTGCTGCGCGCGCTGGCGATCGTGCTGTGTGCCGTGCCGGACATGCACCCGCCGCGGTTCGAGCGGCTGGTGCAGCTGTGCGACTCCGACGAGCCGCTGCTGGCGGGCGTCGCGGCCGGCGTGGCGAGCTATCTGTGGGAGGCCCAGCACGACACGGAGCGGGCTCTGGCGTACGCCCGCCGGATGCTCGACGCGCTGGAGCCGCTCGGCAATCCGGTCATGCTGGTGCTCAGCCACGGGCGGATCAGCGAGCTGTGCCTGCAGCACGAGCAGGGGGCGGAGGCGTACGGCCATCTACGGGCCGCGCTGGACGCGCTCGGCGGGTTCAGCCGGTTCGGCGAGTGGTCGGACTCGGTCGGGGTGCACTGGGGACTGGTGCTGGCCTGTCTGCAGCGCGGGGACGTCGACGAGGCGGAGTACTGGCTGGGACTCGCGGAGCTGGACCGGACAACGGAGTCCGCCCGGATCTTCGCACCCGATCTGCCGGCCCGGGCGGAGATCGCGCTGGCCCGGGGGCTGACCGAGGTCGGGCTCGGGCTGTGGCGCCGGGCGGTCGCGCAGGTGCGGGAGGGCAGCCTGCTGTATCCCGGCGACCCGTTCGTGGATCCGTGGTCGCTGGAGGTGCAGTCGGCCGCGCTGGCGGCGCATGCGCTGGCCGGCCGGCTGGAGCCGGTGACGAGCCTCGCCGACGGGCTGCGGGAGCGGCTGCTCAGGATGCTGTCCGGCGCCCCGGTGAACGGTGCCCCGGCCGGCGGTGCTCCGGTGGAACTGCCGGTGTACGGCACGGTGTTGCTGGCGCTCGGCTTCGCCGGGCTGGCCCGGGGCGACACGGGCGCCGTACGGCTGGTGGCGCTCGCGGAGCGGATGCCGGCGGTGCGCGAGTTCCCCACCCTGTCCCGGACCCGGTCCCGGCAGGCGGCCGAGAACGCCGACAGGGCGGCGTACGCCGACGCGAGGTCGAGGTACGCCGCCCTGGGGCGGGAGGAGGTGCGGGCGGCGGCACTGCGCGAGCTGACCGGCGGGTGATCCGCCGGGCCTCACCGCTGCTGCTCGCGGTTGAACCGCGCCTTGGACCACAGGTAGCCGAGCACCGTCAGGACGAGGCACCAGCCGACGGCCAGCACCGCGTTCCTGGTGCCGATCCCGCTGCCCATCAGCAGCCCGCGCAGGGTCTCGATGGCGGGCGAGAACGGCTGGTACTCGGCGAACCAGCGGAACCCGTCCGGCATGGTGTCCACCGGCACGAACGCGCTGGACAGGAGCGGCAGCATCGTCAGCGGCATTCCGAGGTTGCTGGCGCCCTCGGGGTTGGGGCTCACCAGGCCGATGCCGACCGCGATCCAGGACAGCGCAAGGCTGACCAGGGCCATCAGGCCGGCCGCCGCGATCCACTCCACCACGGTCGCGTGGGGCCGGAAGCCGATGGCCAGTCCGACACCCAGGATCATCACCAGAGCCAGCATCGTCTGGATGACGCTGCCGATCACATGGCCGATCAGCACGGAGGCGCGGGAGATCGCCATGGTGCGGAACCGGGCCATGATGCCCTCGGTCATGTCGGTGGCCACGGACACCGCGGTACCGAGCGAGATCATGCCCACGGTCATGAGGAGGATGCCGGGGACGAGGTAGGCGATGTAGTCGGCACGGTCCGCATGACCGCCGGTGATGCCGGCACTCATCGCGTTGCCGAAGACGTAGACGAACAGCAGCAACAGCATGACCGGGGTGAGCAGGACGTTCAGGGTGAGGGAGGGGTAGCGGCGGGCGTGCAGGAGGCTGCGCCGCAGCATGGTGAGGTTGTCGCGGACGGGGTGGGCCCGCAGGGAGGGGGATACGGCGCTCATCGGACGGTCTCCTTGTCGGCGGAACCGGTGGAACCGGTGGACCGGGTGGGGTCGGGGCTGCCGGTCAGGGCGAAGAACACATCGTCCAGATCCGGGGTGTGCACGGACAGTTCGTCGGCCTCGATGCCTGCCGCGTCGAGCCAGTCGAGGATGGCGCGCAACTCGCGCTGGCTTCCGTCGCTGGGGATCTGCAGGGTCAGCGCCTGGTCGTCGCGGGTGGTCTCGCGCAGTGCGGTGGCCGCCTGTTCGTAGGCGACCGGGTCGGAGAAGCGCAGCCGTACGTGGCCGCCGGGCACGAGCCGCTTCAGCTCCCCGGCGCTGCCCTCGGCGACGAGCCTGCCGCCGTTGAGCACCGCGATGCGGTCGGCGAGCTGGTCGGCCTCGTCCAGGTACTGGGTGGTGAGGAAGACGGTGGTGCCGCCGGCGACCAGCTCGCGGATGATCTGCCACATGGTGTGGCGGGAGCGCGGGTCGAGGCCGGTGGTCGGCTCGTCCAGGAAGATGATCCGGGGGTTGCCGACCAGCGTCATGGCGATGTCGAGGCGGCGCTTCATGCCGCCGGAGTAGGTGGAGGCGGGCTTCTTCGCGGCCTCGGTGAGGTCGAAGCGCTCCAGCAGCCCGGCGGTGACCTGCCGTCCCTCCCCCTTGGAGAGGTGGTGCAGGTCCGCCATCAGGAGCATGTTCTCCTCGCCGGTGATCAGGCCGTCCACGGCCGAGAACTGGCCGGTGACCCCGATGGCTGCCCGTACCGCCTGGGCCTCGGCGGTGAGGTCGTGCCCGGCGATCCGGGCCTGTCCGGCGTCGGCGCGGATCAGGGTGGACAGGATGTTGACCGCGGTGGTCTTGCCCGCGCCGTTAGGGCCGAGCAGGGAGAAGATCGTGCCCGCGGGCACCCGGATGTCGATGCCGTCGAGGACGGTCTTGTCCCCGTAGGACTTGCGCAGCCCGGTGGCCGCGATCGCGAGTTCGTGGTTGGTCGCCGTCATGCCGCAGAGCTTGCGGCCGGGGCGGTTCAGATCGGCTTCAACCCGGTTTCAGCGCCCCGGGGACGGGTGCGGAGCGCTGAAACGCACAGGCCGGGCGCCCGGCGTGCGGCAGCACCGCCCCCGCCGCCGCGCCCCGGGCACCCTCCTTGCCGACCGTCGCCCGCCCGGGGCGCTCACTCGCGGGCGCCGATCACCTCCGCCGGACGCTGCCGCAGAGCCAGCCGGGCCGGGAGAGCCGTCGCCACGAGGGCGAGCGCGGCCGTGGGGGCGACCACCCCGAGATAGGTGAGCGGTGGGACGTACGGGGTGGACGAGCCGGTCATGCCGGTGGCGAAGGCGGTCAGCGTGACCAGGGCGATGCCCGTCCCGACGACCGTGGCGACGGCGATGGCGGCGAGCGTCTCCAGGCGCAGTGTGCGCAGGACCTGGCGCCGTGTGGTGCCCACCAGCCGCAGCAGGGCCAGCTCACGGGAGCGGTCCGCGGTCGACATGCCCAGGGTGTTGATCACGGCGATCGCGCTGAAGGCGATGATCAGGCCCATGGCCACGTAGTTGACCTCGGCGTCGGGGGCGCTCTCGGTGACGGCCCGGGCGCGGTCCATGACCGTGGCCGAGGGGACGGCAGGGATCAGCGCGGACAGTTCGGCGCGGGTCAGGCCGGGTGCGGCGACGTAGAGGGTGCCCATGGGGTTGTCCACGTGCGCGGCGACCAGGTCGTGGGAGAGGGTGAGGTCGCCGTAGCCGAGGCCGCGGGTGTAGAGCGCGGCGACCCTGAGGGTGGCGGGGGTGCCGTCGCCCAGGGTGAGGCGGACCGTGCCGCCCACGGAGACGTGCAGGCGTTCGGCGGCGTTCTCGCTGACCGCAAGGGAGTTCCTGCCGAGGTTGCGCAGGGAACCGGCGACGACGCCGAGGTCGGTCGTCCGGGTGAGGCCCTCGGTCGTCACCGCCTGCGCGCCGTACTTGGTCAGGCCCGCCCGTACCGTGGTGTGCAGGACCTCGGTGACGGCCTCGACGCCCGGCCTCTCGCGCAGGGAGCGGGCCACCGGGCCGGGGACCTGCGGGCCGACGACGTAGTCGGCGCGGCTGCCCGCGGCGACCTCCCGCTGGGCGGCGTGGCCCATCGTGGTCTGGACGAAGAGGATGGTGCAGGCCATCGCCACGAGCAGGCACAGCGGGGTGACCACGGACGCCAGCCGGCGGGAGCCGGTGCGCAGGTTGGCCGCGGCCAGGTGCCCGCCGACGCGAAAGGCACGCAGCGGCAGGGCGATCAGGGCGGTCGCCGCACGGACCAGGAGCGGGCCGAGCAGGGTCACGGCCACGGTCCACATCAGGGCGGTGAGCATGGTCACCGGGCTGCTGGCCGCCTCGGTGGACAGGGTCGACAGGACGAGGGTGAGCACGACGGCCGCCGCGGTGGCGAGCAGGCCGGCCACCAGCCGGGGCCAGGGCAGCCGTGCGGTCGGCAGGGCGGCGTCGCCGAGCGCCTCGACCGGTCGCACCCGGGCCGCCCGGCGGGCGGAGAGACGGGCCGCGGCCCATGCGGCCGGCGCGGTGGCGAGCAGCGCGGCGAAGGCGGGGAACGGGCTGACCACCAGCCGCAGATGCTCCGGTACGGCGCCCAGCGCCACGAACCGGGCGTACAGCCAGAAACCGAGTGCGATGCCGGCGGCACTGCCGGCGGCTCCCGCGGCGAGGGCGATCACGAGCGCTTCGCCGCCGAGCATCCGCCGCAACTGCTTCGGGGTGGCCGCGACGGCGCGCAGCAGGGCGATCTCCCGCTGCCGCTGCTGCAGGGAGAGCGCGAAGGTGCCGGCCACGACGAGGACCGCGACCAGGAGGGACGTACCGCCGAGTGCTCCGCCCAGGCTGACGAGTTTCACCCGGGCCTGCTCCGCGTCGAGGAACTCCACCGCACCACGGCCGTCCCCGGTGTAGGTGAGGGCTCCGGTCCCGCGCAGGGCGGCCGCCACGTCGGGCCGTTCGCCCGGCTTCGGGAACACCCCGATGGCGCTGACCTGCCCGGGGCGGCCCGCCAGTCGGCGTGCCTCGGACGGGGCGAAGAAGAGGGTGTCCTGGCTGGGCAGGGCCTCGCGGGTGACGCCCGAGACCCGGTAGGTGGCGGTGCCCGCCGGGGTCAGCACGCCCAGCCGGGTGCCCACGCGGGCGCCCGAGCGGGCGTCGACGACCACCTCGCCCGCGGCCCTCGGGGCGCGGCCGGAGGCCAGGGTGAACGGGGTGAGCGCCGCCGAGTCCCAGCCGTGGCCCTGTGCCCGGCCGCTTCGGGTGCCGACGGGGAAGGTCACCTCGGCGACCACCTCGCGCACGCCGGGAGTGCGGCGCAGCTTCTGCGCCAACGACGAGGGGATCCAGGCGCGTTCGGCGATCGGCTTGGCCTTGTGCTTGGTCTTGCCGTTGGACTTGTGAACGGTCCGGTGCACGTACTGGTCACCGGCCACGAGGACCGGGGCACCGGCGTAGCGCTCGGGTGGGACCCGGCCGCGCAGCCCGGTCTCCAGCAGCATGCCGCAGGCTGTGACCAGCGCGGCGGCGCACAGCAGGGTGACGAACGCGCCGGCGAAGGAGGCCTTGCGGTGGCGCAGCGTCTTCAGTGCGAGGGTCAGCACGGTCATCACGTCCACGCTCCCAGCCGGGTCATCCGCTCGGCGATCTTGTCGGAGGTCGGGGCGCCCATGGAGTCGACGATCCGGCCGTCGGCCAGGAACAGGACGCTGTCCGCGTACGAGGCCGCCACCGGGTCGTGCGTCACCATGACCACCGTCTGTCCCATGTCGTCGACGGTCTCCCGCAGCAGGGCCAGGACGTCGCGGGCGGTCATCGTGTCGAGCGCTCCGGTCGGTTCGTCCCCGAAGATCACCTCCGGCCGGGTGGCCAGGGCGCGGGCGAGGGCGACGCGCTGCTGCTGGCCGCCGGAGAGCTGGGCCGGACGGCGGTCCGTTCGGCCTTCGAGACCCACCCGGCGCACGATCTCGCCCAGCCAGGCGCGGTCCGGGCGGGCGCCGGCCAGCCGCAGCGGCAGGGTGATGTTCTCCAGCGCTGTCAGCGAGGAAATGAGGTTGAACGCCTGGAAGACGAACCCGACCCGCTGTCGGCGCAGACGGGTCAGCTTCGTCTCGTTCATTCCGGTCAGGTCCGTGTCGCCGAGCCGGACGGTGCCCGAGGTGGGGGTGTCGAGGCCGGCGGCGCACTGCAGGAAGGTGCTCTTGCCCGATCCGGAGGGGCCCATGACCGCGGTGAAGCTGCCCGGCGGGATGCGCACCGAGACCTCGCGGAGCGCGGCGACTGCCCCCTGCCCCTTGCCGTAGACCTTGCTGACTGCGTCCAACCGCACTGTGTCTGCCATGCGTTCAAGCCTGCTGGGCAGGGGGGACGCGGCCCATGGACGGCGTCATGTCCGGAGCATGACCTCGTCATGAGCCGGATGATCCGGACACCCCGCGGCCCAACTGGTATATGTGGCCGGGTGATACGGGTGCTTCTGGCAGAGGATCAACACGTCATCAGGGGGGCGCTGGCGGCGCTGCTCGGTCTGGAGGAGGACATCGAGGTCGTCGCCACCGTCGACTCCGGCACCGCGGCCGTGGACGCGGCCCGGGTCTACGAGCCGGACGTGGCCGTGCTCGACATCGACATGCCGGGCACGATGGACGGGCTGGACGCGGCGGCCGTCCTGCGGGAGAAACTGCCGGGCTGCCGGGTCCTGATGCTCACCGCGTACGGCAAGCCCGGGCACCTGCGCCGGGCGCTCGGTGCACGGGTGGACGGGTACGTGCTCAAGACAGCGCCGCCGGAGGAACTGCTCGCCGCCGTGCGCAGGACGGCGGCGGGCGAGCGGGTGCTCGACCCCTCGCTGGCGGTCACCGCATGGGACCTGGCCGACAATCCGCTCACCCCGCGCGAGGCCGAGGTGCTCCGGCTGGTGGCGTCGGGCGCGGAGGCCACCGAGATCGCGCAGCAGGTCCACCTCACGGCGGGTACGGTCCGCAACTACCTGACGGGCATCGTCACCAAGCTCAACGCCCGCAACCGCACGGACGCCGTCCGCATTGCGACGGAGGCGGGCTGGATCTAGGGCCTCTCTTTCGGATCTCGCCAAAGTCGCGGGGTCCGGCACGCACAGGTCCGCCACGAGGCGCCGTCGCCACAAGCCGGCCCGACCCGGAAGAAAGGCCCTGGGTCCCGGCTCGGGCATCAGCTCGCCGCCGTGCGCTCGTACGGCACCCATGCGACCAGCTCGAACCAGCCGTCGCCGGGCGCCAGGACCGTCAGTTTCCCGTCCAGCGCGGCGAGCCGGGCCGTCAGGTTGCCGATGCCCGACGAGCCCCGGCGGCCGCTCGTGCCGCGCGCCCCGTCGTTGCGCACGCGCAGCCGCGTCCCGCCGTCCTCCGACGCCGTGGAGATCGCGCAGGACCGGGCGGCGCTGTGCCGCAGCACATTGGTGACCGCTTCCCGCAGCACCGCGCTCAGTGCGGTCTCGGCCGCGGCCGGCAGGCTGTCGTGGGCGAGCGACACCTCGGCGTCGATGCCCGCGGCGGCCAGGACCGCGCGCACCGACGCCGACTCCGCGGTCAGTGACATCCGGCCCGCGCCGCCGGTGGCCGCCCGCAGGTCGGCCTCGCCGCGCTCGGCCATGGCCAGCACGCTCTCCAGTTCGGCCGGCACCCGCTCGGGCGGGAGCCTGCGTGCCAGTTCACAGGTCAGCAGCATGCCGGCGAGGCTGTGGCCGAGCAGGTCGTGCAGGTCGCGGGCCGCGCGCAGGCGTTCCTCGACGACCGCCGCGCGGGCCAGCCGCTGCTGCGCCTCCTTGAGCTCGCCCACGATCTGGGCGAGCCGCAGCAGCCCGTACACGACGAGACCGCTGACCACGGTGCTGAGGGTGTAGTTGACCGTCGTCGCAAGCGGCAGCCTCAGCAGCACCCCGATCGCCGCGACGCTCGCCGTCACACAGCAGACCAGCGGCCAGGCCACGCGGCGGCGGAACGCGAGCGGCAGCGGTCCGGCGAGGAACCCGGCGACCCCCAGCCAGGCACGCCCGAACACGAAGAGGGGCAGATAGGTGCACAGCGCCATCACCGCGAGCGCCACCATGTGCCGTCCGCGGACCGAGCGGACCTGCAGCGCGACCACCAGGGCCAGGCAGGCGGCGGCGGGCAGGACGCGGTCGCCGGGGACGAGCAGCAGGCTCTTGAGCGAGAAGCCGACCAGCACGGTGACGAGCAGGGCGACGGAGAGCACCTGGGCGTACCGGTCGCCGTCCGGCTCCCGGGGCCGGGCCGAGTCGGGCAGTTCGGCCTCCACGACGTGCCGTCCCTCGGGGGTCAGCCCGGTGGTCAGGGTGCCGCCCGCGCCGGCGATCCGGTCGGGCAGCGGGCCGAGGCTCTCGTCCTCCGCCGTCCGTGCGCCGTCGCTGACGACGCGCAGCCGTACACGTCCCCGCTCGGCGGCCGTCTCGATCAGACAGCCGGTGGCCGTGCCGCGCCGGACGACATCGGTCACGGCCTCGCGCAGCACGTCCGCGAGCAACGCGCCTGCGGGGCCCAGGGGTTCGGTGTGCCGGGTGCGCACCTGCACCGGTGTCCCGGCAGCGGTCAGCAGCGCCCGTGCCGCCGTCACCTCGGGCGCCAGCGACAGGGAGCGGAAGGAGGCCGCGGAGCGGCGGGCGTCGGCGAGGCAGTCGCGTGCCGAGCGGGTGACGTCGGCGAGCAGCCGCTCGGCGCGTTCCGGTTTCGCCAGGGCCTCCCGTACGCCGGCGGTGATACCGGCGAGGCCGCGCCCGAGGCCGTCGCTCAGCTCACCGGCGATCCGCAGCCTCTCCTCGGCGACGGCGGCCGCCGTCAGGCCCAGCCGGGCGGTGTGGAGTTCGTCCGCGCGCTCGGTGAGCCGGATGAGGCCGTAGATGACCAGGCTCATGAGCACCATGCTGATGGCCGAGTCCGCGGGTCCGGTGAGTGCGGCACCGGCGGCGACCGGTACGGTCAGCAGCCGGGCGGGAGTCAGCAGCAGCGACCCGCCGAGGAAGCCGAGGATGCCCACGGACGCGCCGGTGAGGTACACGGCCGCGCAGCAGACGGCTCCTTGCGCGGCCAGCAGCCAGACCCGTCCGGACAGCAGCCGGGCCCGTCCGGGCAGCCGGCGTCGCAACGAGGGCAGCACATGGAACAGTTGGAGGCCGAACACGGCGGGTGCGAGCACCGATCCGGCGACGAGATAGACGGTCGCGAAGGCGGCCAGAACCACGATCGTGACACCTCGCGCCGAACCGGACACCGGACCTCCCCCGTCAGCCGTGTCCCGACGTCCGCGATCCTATGCGAGGCCGTCCCCGCGGCCGGTGCGGGTGCGGGTGCGCAGGGGCTGCTTGATCGGCCAACTCCCCGATGTCATCGTCATGTTGACGGACGTGCCGCACCCGACACAGGGGGTAGTCGTGATCGTCGTCACCGGAGCCACCGGCACCGTGGGGTCGGAGGTCGTCAGCGGTCTGCACGAGCGCGGTGAACAGGTACGGGCGCTGGTGCGCGCCGGATCGGCGGCCGCGCCGGCATGGGGGCCGGAGGTCGAGCGGGTGGCCGCCGACTTCGCGGATCCCCGTTCGCTGGACGCGGCGCCGGCCGGGGCCGATGCGGTGTATCTGCTCGTGGCGGTGCATCCCGGGATGGGCACGCACGAGCGGAACATCGTCGAGGCGGCCGTCCGCACCGGGCGAGGGCCCCGCGTCGTGCTGCACGCCGCCGCCGGGATCGGGCGACAGCAGGACGGCGTACGGTTCCTGGCCGCGCACGCCGCCGGCCTCGGCCACCTGACCGGTGCCGGGCTGCCGTGGACGGTGCTGGCGCCGAACGGCTTCTTCCAGAACTTCCTGGGCATGGCGCAGGCGGTGCGCGGTGGGCGGCTGGCCCTACCGGGCGGCACGGGCGCGGTGTCGTACGTCGACGCCCGTGACGTCGCGGCCGCGGCCGTGGAAGTGCTGACCGGGGACGGGCACGAGGGCGCTGTGTACACGCTGACCGGCCCCGAGGCCCTGTCCCACGCGGAGATCGCCGAACGGCTCGGCACCGCCGTCGGGCACCCGGTGGCGTACACGGCCACGGAGCCCGACGCGGCGCTCGCGGGGATGCTCGCCGCGGGCTGGGAACCCTGGCGGGCGGCCGGGCCGGTCGAGCTGTACGGGCTCTACGCGGCCGGCGGCGCGGCCGCGGTCACCAGCGACGTGGAGAAGCTGACGGGGCGGCCCGCCCGGTCGTTCGCCGCGTTCGCCGCCGAGTACGCCGCCGTCCTGCGCGGGGAGGCGGGCCGCTGAGCGGCCGACGGCAGCCGGAGCGCTCGACACGCCACCCCGGACGGATCCGGCCGCTGATCCGTTACGCTGCGCGTTCGGTGATCCGAGGGGGAGACATGTTCGGCAAGCGGCTGCTGGTGGCCGGAGTGACGGCGGTTCTGATAGCCGGGCTCGGCGCGTGCGGGGGCAGCGGGAGCGGCGGCGGGAGCGCGGGCTCGGGGTCCGTGAGCGACACCGCCGGGGGCGGCCCGGACAGCACCGGGCAGCCCAGCCCCACTCCCGACGCCGTCTCCGGCCTGCGCGACCAGGTGCGCCACGTCACCGCGAAGACCACCAGGGCGACCCGGCCGCACATGGTCCGCAGGTGCACCACCGGCACCCGCCGGGTCTCGCACACGTCGAGCACCGGAACGGGCACCCGGCGCAGGACCCACACCTCGTACACCACGGAGCACTACCAGCACTGCACGAAGGTGCGCAGCGGAACCGAGACGTACAGGCGGCTGGTCCGGCCGGAGCGCTGGTGCGTGAGCCTGGACGACGTCGACAAGAACACCAAGCGCGACGACGTCTGGTACGAGGTCGACCGCCCGGCCTACGACGAGGCGCTCGCCGCAGACCAACACGCTCCTTTGACGTTCGTCCCGAAGGGCACCGGCTGCTGACCGTCTCCCACGGCACCACCCGGTGGCCGGCCCACGCCGGTCACAGCCAGCCGCGCTCCACCGCGCGCAGGGCCGCCTGGAAGCGGGTGGTGGCGCCGAGGCGGCTCATCAGGTCGGCCACGTGGGCGCGGTACTTGCGCAGGGACATGTTCAGCTCGCGGGCGGCGGTCTCGTCCTTGCCGTAGGCGGCCAGGGCGCGCAGGACCCGCGCCTCGGTCGCCGTGAGGTCGAGCGCGTCCAGGTCGGCGGCGCGCGACCACAGGGCCTCGTACAGGTTGACGAGCGCGGCCACGATGCCGGGCTGGCGGATCATCAGTGCGGCGGCATCGGGCTCGTCCGGGTCGACCAGGACGAAGGCGACCCGCCGGTCGATGATGAGCAGGGGGAGGAACGGTTCGGCCGTCACCCGGTGCAGGTCCCCCGACCCGTGCAGGAGCCGGGCGTAGGCCATCTCGTCGGGCAGGTCGAGGGTCGCCGCGCCGACCAGGGTCCGGCTGATCATGCCCTTGGCCAGCCGGCGGCGGAAGGTGCGCGCGGCTTCCTCCGAGTGGCGCTGGCGCGGCGAGCGCGGCAGACGCTTGGCGTTCATCGTCTCGGCGCGGTCGGGCAGCGCGTCCACCCGGAGGTTGACCTCCGAGCTGTGCTCCAGGCGTTCGACGAGTTCGACGGGCCGGCCACGTCGTGCCTCCTCGGCCAGGTCGCGCACCACGTCGAAGACCCCGTCCAGCCGGGCCAGCTCCCGTGAGGTGCGCTCCACCTGGCGGCGGACGAGCAGGTCGACGACGGCCGCGGGCGGCAGCGGGACCAGATGCCGGTCGACCACCCCCAGCGCCCGCAGCTCGTCGAGGACCGCGTTCAGACGGGGTACGCCGAGTTCCTCCTGAGCCGTCCGCAGGTCGAATCGCCGTGTGCGCAGGAGATGACGGTAGAGCCGTTCCTGATCGCGTGTCAGACCCAGGCTTTCCAGACTCATGGCACCCCCGCACCGTGCAACTTCCTGCCGCAGAGTCTTGCATCTTCTCCCCGTGTCGGCGCGCACGGCCGAAGGGCAGGCTGGGGGCCGCCGGCCGGAGGGGGGCCGTCGTGTCCGGCATCTGTGACCCGGCACGTACACAAGGGGGAACCACTCATGGGTTACGTCCGCAGCTTCGTTCCATGGATCGCCGTCGCCGTGCTGACCGGCACGGTCGACATCCGCTGGGCCGTGCTCACGGGCCTCGTCCTGGCCGTCGGACTCGTGGCGGTCCAGCGCCGCGCGGGCCGCGGCTGGGACGCGCAGGTGATCGAGTGCAGTGCGGCTCTGTTCTTCGCCGTCTACGCGGCCGCGGCGTTCGCCGCGCCCGGCTCCGACGCCGTCGCCCACTACGGCTCGCCGCTCTCCTCGGTGTGGCTCGCCGTCACCGCCTGGGGTTCGCTCGCGCTCGGCCGCCCCTTCACACTCGGCATCGCCCGCACCCAGGTGCCCGAACACCTGTGGAACAGCCCGCTGTTCGTGCGCGTCAACCAGGTCATCACGACCGTGTGGGCCGCCTCGTTCACCGTCTCCGGCGCCGGAGGCGTGCTGCTGCGCCACTACCGCCCGGACGACAGCACTGCCCGGACGCTGCTCACCGTCGCCGCGTTCGTCGTGCCGGTCCTGTTCACCGTGCGCTACCCCGAGATCGCCCGCAGCCGGCACACCGCACCCCGGGCGGAAGCCGCGAAGTGACCGTCTCGCACCGCCGCTCCGGTTGACCGTCAGGGAGACCGGGCGCCGGACTCCGAGGCGGCGGGGTCGCAGGCGGACGACCGGCTGCGACCCCGGGCCCCTGAGATGCAATGCACCGGCTGTGCCCCGGGTCCGTCGAGACGGAATCCACCGGCTGGGCCCCGGGCCCGTGGAGGTGCCGTGGGGCCGGAGCCGCCCCGCCCGGCGCCTGGGGGCATGAGCGGCAGGGGCGGCGTCCGGCAGGCTCAGTTCCCGGCCGGGACCAACGGGCCGAAGGAGGCTGCGGCTATCTGCAGGGTGTAGCGCATCTCGGTCCCGTCCAGGTTGGTGGGATTGAGCGAGTAGACGATCTTGCGGGAGAGGTCTCGGGTGGCGAAGACGCCGCTGGTGTAGCCGGGGCGGGAGCCGGTCTTGCCCCAGACCTCCACGCCGTTGGCGGCCCTGACCCGCATCAGGCCCATGGACATGCACGCACGGCCCGCGTCGGACTCGGTGCGGCACTGGCTGCTGTGGAAGCTCGGCACGTCCGGGACGGCGAAGAGCTTCGCCTGCTGGGCGGGCGGGAGCAGACGGCCGCGGAGCAGCGCGGTGATGAAGCGGTCGAGGTCGGCCGGAGTCGAGATCATGCCGCCCTCGGCCCAGGGCCAGGGGCTCTGCTCGGTGACGTCCGCCGGGTGCGTGGTGCCGTCCGCCGCCTTGACCGTCAGATAGCCGTGGGAGTGCGGGGCCGGCAGCCGCGCGTCGTCCGCGTCGGGAACGTAGGTGTCGTCCAGGCCGAGCGGCCGGGTGATGCGGGACCGCACCTCGTGGGCGAAGCTGCGGCCGGTGATCTTCTCGACCAGCAGGCCGGCGACGTAGTAGTTCTCCCCGCTGTACTGCTGCGCCGTGCCCGGCGCGAACTGCATGGGCCGGCCCGCCATCAGGTCGATCACCCGCTGCGGGGTGAAGCTCTTCAGGCGGTTGGCGGCGAACCACTCGGGGCTGCCGTCGCCGAAGTCCGGGGTGTCGGCGGCGCGCGGCAGACCGCTGGTGTGGTTGAGCAGCTGGCCGACCGTGACGGGCGGGACATCGGCGGGCAGGACCCCCGGCAGGTACTGCTGGACGGGCGTGTCCAGGTCGATCCGGTGCTCGGCGGCGAGCTGCAGGACGATGGTGGCGGTGAAGACCTTGGAGATGCTGCCGATCCGGATGTGCGCATTGCGCGGAACGCCCTGGCCGGTCTCCAGGTCGCCCACGCCCGACGTGCCGGACCAGTGGCCCGCACTGCCGGTGATGCGGAGCAGCGCGCCGGTGACGTCCGCGTTCGGCAGGCCGGCGATGGAGGCCCGCAGCGCGGCCGGGTCCAGGGCGGGCAGCGACGCGGTGGCGGCAGCGGCCGCCGGGCGCGGGGTGGCGGCCGAGGCGGGGGTGGCCAGACCCGCGGCCAGGGTCATCAGCAGGGCGCTGGAGGCGGCCACGGCGGTCCAACGGCCGTGCCGGACAGTGCGGTTCACGAACAGATCTCCCCGTGGAAGTGGCGGTCGGACCGGCGAGCGCCCGGCCCTGCCACGAGTCTCGGGCACACCGGCGTCCCCGCTCATCAGGGAACTCCCCTGACAGGCCCCTGAGATGAAACCCCGACACCCCCCGGGGCCCGTGAGTCCCTCCGGCTCCCGTGAGCCCCCCGGCACGTCACACACCACACCCCTCCGCACCTGCCCGCAGCCCTCCGCCCCCCTTCGCCCCCCTCGGCGCCCCTGCGTCACTTGCATCACTCGGAACGCAGCCTTCACACAAGACCCAGGAATTAACCGAACTCACGTACAACCCTTGCCTTTTCCCGACGGTCTCCTCATCGCGCCTCCGGTCCCACCAGCACCGGCGCCGGCTCCACCCCTTTTCACCCCGCAGCCCCGGGGCCTGGGCGCCCGCCCGTCCTTCGGCCCGGCGCCGGCGGACCGCCCCCCTTCCACACCCGCCTCTCAACGGGAGACAACGTGAAACACCCCCTGCGCGGCAGCACCGCGCTCGCCGCCCTGCTCGTGGCGGGCCTGACCCCGGTGACACTGTCCGCGCCCGCCTCGGCCGCTCCCTCCGGCCTCCAGGGCGACTTCAACGGCGACGGCTACCGGGACATGGCCCTCGGCGCCTCCTTCGCCAAGGTCGGCGGCAAGGACCGGGCCGGCCAGGTCGCCGTGGTCTACGGCACGGCGAACGGACTGAACCCGGCCAAGCACCAGCTGATCAGCCAGAACACCGCGGGCATCCCCGGCGATGCGGAGCAGGAGGACCACTTCGGCGACCGGATCGCCACCGCCGACCTCAACCGCGACGGCTACAGCGACCTCGTCATCGGGGCCCAGCGCGAGAAGGTCGGCAGCGCCGACGGCGCGGGCACGGTCGTCATCGTCTGGGGGTCGAAGAACGGCCTGTCCGGCGGTACGACGGTGAAGAACCCGCAGACCCTGTTCGGCAGCTACTTCGGCCTGAGCATCGCGGCCGCCGACTTCACCGGCGACGGCAAGCCGGACCTGGCGATCTCGGCGCAGAGCGACACACAGAACCCCAGCAGCTGGCGGGTCCGGCTGATCCGGGGCCCGTTCACGAAGTCGGGCTCGACGGGCAGGGTGTCGTCGTACTCCCCAGGCATCGACAAGCCGGTCCTCACCGCCGGGAGGGTCAGCGGCGACACCAAGGCCGACCTGGTGGTCACCGGGCAGAAGCCCAATGGCGACCACCTCGCCACGGCCGTCTACTACAAGGGCACCTCCGACGGCATCAGCAAGGCGGCGAGCCTGCGCACCGCGTCGACGGCCGCGATCGGCGACCTGAACAAGGACGGATTCGGCGACATCGTCCTCGGCAACCCCGAGGACCCCGCGGACGAGCCCTCGGGCTCCACCGGCGGCAAGATCCACGTCATCTACGGCACCTCGTCCGGCCCGAGCGCCACCCACCGCGTCACGCTCAGCCAGAACACGGCGGGCGTCCCGGACTCCTCGGAGGAAGAGGACCACTTCGGCGAGGCGCTGGCGATCGGCGACTTCGACAAGGACGGCTACGGGGACCTGGCGGTCGGCGCGTCGGGCGAGAGCTTCGGCGACGACTCCCACTACTTCCCGGTCGCCGGTGCGATCACCCTCCTGCGCGGCTCGTCCTCCGGTCCCACCACCACGCACGCGGTGTTCCTGACCCAGGACAGCCCCGGCGTGCCGGGCGCGATGGAGGGGGGCGACGGTTTCGGCCGCACCCTCCTCGCCTCCGACGTGAACCGTGACGGCCACGCCGACCTGACGGCGATCGCCGACGGGGAGAACGACCCCGAGGGCGCGGCCTGGTTCCTGCCCGGCGCCTCGTCCACGCTCTACTCGCAGACGGCGTCGACGACCTTCGGCCCGACGAAGGTGGGACTGCCGGCCGGCGAGTACAGCGACTTCGGGGGCGAGTTGGCGGGCTAGCACGCGCGAGATCAGGCGCCCATCGGGTCGCACAAGGCGCAATGACGGGCGTGGCCCGTTGTCCGGGACGTGGGGCCCGCAGTCCGGACGTGGGGCCCGCAGTCCGGGATGTGGGGCCCGCAGTCCGGGCCATGGGGTCGGTCGTGTCGTGGCGGTTCAGCGCGTCGTTGCGAACTCGCGCATTCCCTCCGCGAATTCCACCTCCGCCTTCCATCCCAGTTCCGTCCGCAGGCGGGACGAGTCCGCGGTGATGTGGCGTACGTCGCCGAGGCGGTACTCGCCGGTGACCAGCGGCTGGGGGCCGCCGTAGGCGGCGGACAGGGCGCGGGCCAGGTCGCCGACCGTGTGCGGGGTGCCGCTGCCGGTGTTGTACGCCGTGAGGGTGCCGGGGCGAGGCCCGGCCTCCAGGGCGGTGACGTTGGCGGCGGCCACGTCGCGGACGTGCACGAAGTCCCGGCGCTGGTGTCCGTCCTCGAACACGCGGGGAGCCTCACCGCGTTCCAGGGCCGAGCGGAAGAAGGAGGCGACCCCGGCGTACGGGGTGTCGCGGGGCATCCGGGGTCCGTACACGTTGTGGTAGCGCAGGGAGATCGCCGTGCCGTCCGTGGCGCGGGCCCAGGCGGCAGACAGGTGCTCCTGGGCGAGCTTGGTGGCGGCGTAGACGTTGCGCGGGTCGGCCGGGGCGTCCTCGCCGACCAGGCCCGGGGACAGCGGTGCTCCGCAGACGGGACACCCCGGGTCGAAGCGGCCCGCCCTCAGGTCGTTCTCGGCGCGGGGGCCGGGGCGTACGACGCCGTGCGCGGGGCACTCGTAGCGGCCCTCGCCGTACACCACCATCGACCCGGCCAGCACCAGCCGCCGCACGCCCGCCTCGGCCATCGCGGCGAGCAGGACGGCGGTGCCCAGGTCGTTGCGGGAGACGTACTCGGCCGCGTCGGCGACGCCGTTGCCGAGGCCCACCATGGCCGCCTGGTGGCAGACCGCGTCCACACCGGCCAGGGCCCGGGCGACGGCCGCGGGGTTGCGCACATCGGCTCCGGGTTCGTCCCGGACGTCGTACACGACCGGCTCGTGCCCGCGCGCCCGCAGGGCGTCGACGACATGGGACCCGATGAACCCGGCACCGCCGGTGACCAGTACACGCATGGGGCCACGCTAGGTCCGCACCCCGCTCGCAGCGGGGTACGACGGGCGGTACGTCACCTCTCCGTAAGGAATCCGCACCGAGCCGTGCGGAGCCTCCCAGGGACGTCGGTGCGGAGCCTCGCAGGGGTCCCGTGCGGAGCGTCACAGGGGCTTGGCGGGCCAGTCCAGCAGGCGGGCGCCGATCACGGCCGTCTGGAGCATGTAGCGGTGCGCCGGGTCGGCCGGGTCGGCGCCGGTCAGCTTGTGGATGCGTTCCAGGCGGTAGGTGAGCGCGCGCACGCTGAGGGAGAGACGGCGGGCGGCCTCGGTGGCCACGCAGCCGGAGTCGAAGTACGCGGTCAGGGTCTCCAGAAGGGGCTCGGCCCCGCCGCGTGCCGTGGTGAGCGGGACGAGAATGTGGGAGACCAGGTCGGCCATCGCCTGCCGGTCCCGGGCGAGGACCGGGTAGACGAGCAGGTCGGCGGCGCGCAGCAACGGCTCGTCCAGGTCGATCCGTTCGGCCATCTGCAGGGTGGCGAGGGCCTCCTCGTACGACTGCACGACGCCGCCGGCGCCGGGCTGCGGGCGGCCGACCGCGACCCGGCCGCCGTCCATGGCCGCGTACGCCTGCTTGGCGAAGTAGGTGACGACGTCGTCCTCGTCGCCCGGCGCGATGCACACCAGCCGGCCGTTCTTGGTGGTCAGCAGGATGCTGCGGGCGTCGAAGCGGCCGAGGACCGCCCGTTCCACCTGCCGGGTCACCGGGTCGCCCTCGGTGTGGGCGGCCTGGCCCTCTGCGACGGCGACCACGTGCGCCCCGGACAGCCTCAGGCCGAAGCGCTCGGCGCGCTCGACGAGCCGGCCCAGGTCGCTGCGGCCGTAGAGCAGGTCGTCGATGAACTCCCGGCGCGCGGCCTCCTCCCGGCGCACGGCGAGCCGCTGGGCGCGTTCGTAGCCCTCGGCGAAGGCGTCGATCGCCTGCTGCACGGCGGCCAGGGTGCTGTCGACGGAACCGGCCTGGCCCGGCCAGTCGGCGCGGGCGGCGGCCAGGTGCGCGACGACCAGGGCGCGCAGCCCGTGGCCGGCGTCGGCGGCCTGCTCGCCCAGGGAACGTCGCAGAGCCAGCTCCTCGCGGGTCAGCCGTCGGCCGGTGGCCGCGACCTCCGCCAGGGTCCCTGTATAGCCGTCCAGATAGTGCTCCGGTATCGGATGTTCGGTCACGCCGTCCCCGTCCCCCCGTGCTCCCCCGTGATTTTGACGCCCCGGTGACGCTTTCTTAGCGTTCCTCCGGCATCGAGTACATAGTGAACGCTGCCGGAGACCGGCAATGCGCCGGGGTGGGCCCCTCGTGCACCATCGCGCAAGGGGAGCACTACGAAAGGTTCCGGTGCCGGGCGCCGGAAGGCGTCCCGGCGCCGGAACCGGGGCTCTTCCGACTTCATCGTCTGACGCACAAGGACGTATGCCATGGAAGCCCTCGGCGTGCTCGTCGCCGCCTGTCTCGTCGTCGTTCTGCTCGCGCTGCTCGCCTTCTCACGGCTGTACCGCAAGGTGGACCAGAGCCAGGCCCTGATCGTGTCGAAGACGCGGCGGGTCGACGTGTCGTTCACCGGGCAGGTCGTGCTTCCGATCCTGCACAAGGCCGAGGTCATGGACATCTCGGTGAAGACCATCGAGATCAGCCGCTCCGGCCGGGACGGGCTGATCTGCCGGGACAACATCCGCGCCGACATCCGGATCCTGTTCTTCGTGAAGGTCAACAAGACCGTCCCGGACGTCATCAAGGTCGCCCAGTCCGTCGGCACCGAGCGCGCCAGCCACCAGGACACGCTGCAGGAGCTGTTCCACGCCAAGTTCTCCGAGGCGCTGAAGACCGTCGGCAAGCAGATGGACTTCACCGACCTGTACACCAAGCGCGAGGAACTGCGGTACCACATCATCGAGTTGATCGGTGTCGACCTCAACGGCTACCACCTGGAGGACGCGGCGATCGACTACCTGGAGCAGACGCCGCTCAAGCAGCTGGACCCGGCCAACGTCCTCGACGCCCAGGGCATCCGGAAGATCACCGAACTGACCGCGATCGAGCACGTGCGCACCAACGAGGCACAGCGCAACGAGCAGAAGGAGATCACCCGGCAGGACGTCGACGCCCGCGAGGCCATCCTGGAGCTGGAGCGCCGGCAGGCCGACGCCGAGATCAAGCAGAGGCGGGAGATCGAGACCTCCCGGGCCCGCGAGGAGGCCGAGACCGCGCGGGTCGTCGAGGAGGAGCGACTGCGCGCGCAGGGCGCCTTCCTGCGCACCGAGGAGCAGCTCGGCGTCCAGCGCGAGAACCAGGCCCGTGAGATCGCCGTCGCCGCCAAGAACCGCGAGCGGGTCATCGCGGTGGAGAACGAGCGCGTCGAGAAGGACCGGATGCTGGAGGTCATCGCCCGGGAGCGGGAGACCCAGCTGACGAGGATCTCCGCCGAGAAGGAGGTCGAGGCGGAGAAGCGGGAGATCGCCGAGGTCGTCCGGGAGCGGGTCGCGGTGGACCGTACGGTCGCCGAGCAGGAGGAGTCCATCAAGAAGCTGCGCGCGGTCGAGCAGGCCGAGCGCGACCGGCAGGCCATCGTCATCGCCGCCGAGGCGGAGGCGCAGGAGAAGCTGGTCAAGGACATCAAGGCAGCCGAGGCCGCCGAGCAGGCCGCCACCCACCGCGCCGCCGAGGAACTCACCCTCGCCGAAGCCCGGTTGAAGACCGCCGACCTGAACGCCCGGGCCAAGCTGCGGCTCGCCGAGGGCATCCAGGCCGAGGCCGCCGCCGAGGGGCTCGCCGCCGTGCAGGTGCGCGACAAGGAGGCCGAGGTCACCGTGAAGGCCGGCCGTGCGGAGGCGGAGGCCACCGGGGCGCGGCTGAAGGCCGAGGCCGAGGGCACACAGGCCAAGGCGCTCGCGGAGGCCGAGGGTGCGCGGGCGAAGGGGCTCGCCGACGCCGAGGGTGCACGCGCTGCCGCGGAGGCCACCGAGGCGCGGCTGAAGGCCGAGGCCGAGGGTGCACGGGCGAAGGCGCTCGCGGAGGCCACCGGCATCGGGGAGAAGCTGAAGGCCGAGGCGGAAGGCCTGACCGAGAAGGCCGCCGCGATGGCCGCCCTGGACGAGGCGTCCCGGGGGCACGAGGAGTACCGGCTGCGGCTGCAGGCGGAGAAGGAGATCCGGCTGGCCGGCCTGGAGACGCAGCGGCAGGTCGCCGAGGCGCAGGCCACGGTCCTCGCCACAGGTCTGGAGAACGCCGACATCGACATCGTCGGCGGGGAGTCCGTCTTCTTCGACCGGCTGGTGTCGGCGGTCTCGCTCGGCAAGGGCGTGGACGGCTTCGTCGACAACTCCCGCACGGCGCAGGCGCTGGCGAAGCCCTGGCTGGACGGCTCGGGCAGCTTCACCGACGACCTGGGCCGGATCCTCGGCTCGCTCGGCACGGCCGACGTGCAGAACCTCACGGTGTCGGCGCTGCTGATGAAGCTGATGAACTCCGGTGGCCCGCAGGCCTCCCAGTTCCGGCAGCTCCTGGACCGGGCAGGTGAACTGGGCCTGGCGGACACCCCGGTCGCCGCGCTGAACGGCACCGCCCGGGCCTGACGGACGTGGCCGGGCCGCTGTACGGGGGTCGGCGGCCCGGCCACCCTCTGTTTCCCGCAGTACCGAACGCCCTTGAAGGGATGCACGCTCGATGGCAACCGCCCCGGAGACGGGCTCGTACGACTCCGTCGACGCCGGCACCTACGAGGTGCTGCGCGACCGGCTGGCCGCCCAGGCCGCCGATCTGGCCCGGCGGGCCGAGGCCCTCAACGCGCGCCGTGCCGAGGAGTTCGGCTCGGCCGGGCTCGCCCTGCGCGCCACCGCGCAGCTGCGCACCGACCACGCGTGCGTGCCCTGCGACATCGTCGCCGTCGGGGACGTGCTGCTGTTCGGCAGCACCGGCCGGACGGCCGACGGGACCGGGGCGGCGGTGGCCGACGTCCTCGCGCTCCACGACCGGGACCTGAACCGGCTGCCCGAGGACGCCGTGCCCGGGCTGCTCGACGACCCGGCGTTCGTACGGGAGTTCACGGCCCTGCACCGCTACTACCAGCAGACCCGGCTGCTGCGGCTGCGCCATGCCGACGGCCGGCTGCTCGCGGTGTTCCGCACCGGCGAGAAGGCCGACGACGTCCGCGCCCTGCGCTGGAGCCCGGCCGCGGGCGGGCGCACCCGGTTCCTGGACGCGCGCGGGGACCGCGACGACGTCTTCCCGCCGGCGTACGACTTCGACTGGACGGACACCACCCGCGAGGACCACGTCCTCGGCCGGGACCCGTATGTGGCGGTGCCGGGCGGGGCGGGCGTGTCGACCGTCGGCGGACGGCTCACGGTGCGCGGCCCCGAGGGCGAGGAGCTGTACGCCGAGCCGGTCGAGGAGCCGCTGCAGTCGCTCGCCGACGCCGCCGTCGCGCACGCGCGCGTGGGGGCGCTGGTCCTGCTGCGGGTGCGGCCGTACAAGGAGGACGCCGACCGGTTCCTGGTGTTCGACACGCTGACCCGTTCGGTGGTCCGGCTCGACGGCATCGGGCAGGCCTGCAGGCGGCTGCCCGAGGACCGGGGCATCGTCTTCCCGGGCGGGTACTGCCTGGTCTCGGGGGGACACAGGACGTACGAACTCGACGCCCGCGGGCTGGAGTTCGAGAGGGAGGTGCGCTCGCCCAACGGCGAGGACGTGCTCTACGCGTTCCGCTCGCGCGCCGGGGGCCGCACGCTCCTGCTGTCGTACAACACCCTGCGCAAGGAGGTCGCCACCCCGCTGTCCTGCCGGGGCTGGGCCCTGTTCGAGGACGGCACCCTGGCCGTGCTGCGCGCCGAGGGCGACGAGCCCGCG
Source organism: Streptomyces sp. NPDC020362 (assembly GCF_040642095.1). NCBI lineage: Bacteria > Bacillati > Actinomycetota > Actinomycetes > Kitasatosporales > Streptomycetaceae > Streptomyces > Streptomyces sp. NPDC020362. The sequence goes on along the minus strand of NZ_JBFAET010000003.1, from coordinate 35,581 downwards.
CATGCGCACCCGCTGCAGTGGTGGACCTCGCCGTACGTCTCCGACACGCACGCGGCCGCCCTGGGCGCCGGGACCGGCGCGCTGGCCCGGGCCGGCAACGCGGACCTCGTGCGCGGGCTCGCCGACTGCCTGTCCGTCGCCCGGCTCGTCACCGAGGGCATCGAGACGGGCGAGGGCTACCGGGCGCTGGCCACCGCCTGCGTACGCGCCGCCGACACGCACCACTGGCTGCGCGATGCCGAACTCGGCGCGCTGGCCGAGCCGTTGGACGCGGTGCGCGAGACCGCCGAGCAGGTGCTGGCCGAGTTCGAGACCGTGCGCGCCCTGTCCCGGCAGGCCGCCGAGGCCCTGGACGAGGCGGCGGAGCGGATCGCCACCGTGGTCCGCCGGCTGCGCGGCGAGGCCCCGCGGGACGCCGCCGCCTGGGTCCGGGGCCTGACCGAACTCCGTCACGCGCACGGCCATCTGCTGACGCTGAAGGAGTTGCGGTACGCGGACCTCGCCCGGGTGGACGAGCTGGCCGCGCAGGCGGAGACCGATCTCGCGTCGTTCGGGCGGCGCGCGGTTGCCTCCCTGGCCCGCGAGGACGCCTTCGCCGCCCACCACGCGGACGTCGAACACCTCGTGGAGCAGGCGGGCTCGGCCGAGACCGTCGCCGCGGCCGCGCCCGTCGCCGCCCGCCTCGACGACCTCGCCGACGGGCTGCGCACGGTCACCGAGGTCGTCACCGGCCTCGACATCGCCGACGCCACCGTGCGCACGGCCATCCTGGAGCGGATCGCCGAGGTGCTCGGCGGCGTCAACCGGGCCCGCGCCACCTTGGAGGCCCGCCGCCGCAGCCTCCTGGACCGCGAGGGCCGTGCCGAGTTCGCCGCCGAGACGGCCCTGCTGGCCCAGGCGGTCACCGCGGCGCTCGCCCAGTCCGGCACGCCCGAGGCCTGCGACGACCAGCTGGCCGCGGTGCTCGCCCGGGTGGAGGACCTGGACGCCCGGTTCGCCGAGTTCGACGACTTCCTCGCCGAACTCGACGGCCGGCGCACCGAGATCTACGAGGCCTTCGCCGCCCGCAAACAGTCCCTCGCCGACGCCCGCGCCCGCCGCGCCGAGCAGCTCGCCGCCTCCGCCGCCCGGGTGCTGGAGACGGTCGCCCGCCGCGCGGCCACGCTGGCCGACAGCGACGCGGTCACCACCTACTTCGCCTCCGACCCGATGGTCGCCAAGGTCCGCCGCACCGCCGGTGAACTGCGCGCCCTCGGCGACAGCGTGCGCGCCGAGGAACTCGACGGCCGTCTCAAGGCAGCCCGCCAGGAGGCCGACCGCGCCCTGCGCGACCGCGGCGACCTGTACGCCGACGACGGGCGCACCCTGCTGCTCGGCGGCCACCGCTTCGCCGTCAACACCCAGCCCCTGGACCTCACCCTGGTCCCACAGGGCGAGGGCCTCGCCTTCGCGGTCACCGGCACCGACTACCGCCTCCCGGTGACGGACCCCGGCTTCGCCGAGACCCGCCCGCTGTGGGAGCGCCATCTGCCCTCCGAGTCGTCCGGGGTCTACCGCGCCGAACACCTCGCCGCCCGCCTGCTGGCCGAGCACGGCCCCGCCGCCCTCGCGGCGGCCGACCTGCCCGCCCTGGTCCGGGAGGCGGCGCAGGCGTCGTACGACGAGGGCTATGAGCGCGGGGTCCACGATCACGACGCCACCGCGGTCCTCACCGCCCTGCTGCCCCTGTACGACGGCGCCGGCACCCTGCGCCACGAGCCCGCCGTGCGCGCCACCGCCCAGCTCTTCTGGGCCCACGGCACCACCGTCGAGGCACGGGAGACCTGGACGCGGCGGGCGGTGTCGCTGGCCCGCGCCAGGGAGACCTTCGGTCCGGTCGCGGGGATCGCCGAGCTGGTGGCGGAGCTGGCCGGGGCGATCGGGGCGTGGGAACCGGATGCCGAGGCCGCAGGTGCCGCCGGGTATCTCTTCGACGAGCTGACGGCCGGCGGGGCCTTCGTCCTGGGTGCGACCGCGCGCACGCTGCTGGAGAAGTTCCGGCAGACGGTGAGCGGGACGGAGTACGCCGGGGATCTGGAGGCGCTGCCCGGCCTGGCCGAGCGCCGGCAGGTCGCCGAGGCCTGGCTGTCGTCCTACGCCACCGCCTCCGGCGCCGGGACCGGACCCGGCGAACTGGCCGAGGCGGTCGCCGCCGAACTCTGCCCCGGCCTGCCCCGCTACGACGGCGACGCCCCGCTGACCGCGACCGCCGAGGGACTGCTCGGCGCCCATCCGCGGGTGACGGACGGCCGGCTGCCGCTGCGCCTGGACGAGTTCCTGGCCAGGACGGCGCGCTTCGCCGAGCGGGAGGTTCCCGCCTTCCGCGCCTACCAGCGCCGCCGTACGGCCCTGGTGGCGGCCGAACGCGACCGGCTGCGCCTGGACGACCACCGTCCCCGGGTGATGTCCGCCTTCGTCCGCAACCGGCTCGTCGACGAGGTGTACCTGCCGCTGGCCGGCGACAGCCTGGCCCGGCAGCTCGGCACCACCGGCGCGTCCAAGCGCACCGACACCGGCGGGCTGCTCCTGCTGGTCTCCCCGCCGGGCTACGGCAAGACGACGCTCATGGAGTACGTCGCCGACCGTCTGGGCCTGATGCTGGTCAAGGTCAGCGGCCCGGCGCTCGGCCACTCCGTCACCTCGCTGGATCCGGCCGACGCCCCGAACGCCACGGCCCGGCGCGAGGTCGAGAAGATCAACTTCGCGCTGGCGGCCGGCAACAACACGCTGCTCCACCTGGACGACATCCAGCACACCTCGCCGGAGCTGCTGCAGAAGTTCATCCCGCTGTGCGACGCCACCCGCCGGATCGACGGCGTGTGGGAGGGCGAGCCGCGCACCTACGACCTGCGCGGCAAGCGGTTCGCGGTCTGCATGACCGGAAACCCCTACACCGAGTCCGGCGACCGCTTCCGGGTCCCCGACATGCTCGCCAACCGGGCGGACGTGTGGAACCTCGGCGACGTCCTCACCGGCAAGGACGACGTCTTCGCGCTCAGCTTCGTCGAGAACGCGCTCACCGCCAACCCGGTCCTCGCCCCGCTCGCCGGACGCGACCGCGCAGACCTGGACCTGCTGGTCCGGCTCGCCGCCGCGGACCCCACGGCCCGCGCCGACCGCCTCACCCGTCCCGTCCCGCCCGCCGAACTGGACGGCGTCCTCGCGGTCCTGCGCCATCTGCTCGCCGTACGCGGGACGATCCTCAGGGTCAACGCGGCCTACATCGCCTCCGCCGCCCAGTCGGAGACCACCCGCACCGAGCCGCCGTTCCGCCTCCAGGGCTCCTACCGGGACATGAACCGCATGGCCCAGCGCCTGCGCCCGGTCATGAACGACGCCGAGCGCGAGGCCGTCGTCACCGACCACTACACGGCCGAGGCCCAGACCCTCACCACCGGCGCCGAGGCGAACCTGCTGAAGCTGGCCGAGCTGCGCGGCACCCTCGACGCCGAGCAGGCCGCCCGCTGGGCCGAGCTGAAGACGGCCCACGTCCGCGCCCGTGCCCAGGGCGGTCCCGGGGCCGACCCCCTGACCCGGGCGGTGGCCGCCCTCGGCCAGCTCGCCGACCGGGTGGCGGCGGTGGAGGCTGCCATCGACCGGGCCACCGGGGGGCGGCGCGAAGGGGACTGAAAGGCGTGTCGGGCAGGCCGCGAAGGGCTCGACCGCCGCGCGCTAGGCCGCGTTGCGCCACACCTTCACGTCCAGCGTGGCGTACGTCGTACCGGACGAGCCCCGGTACGTCACCAGCCCCACGTGACCCGTCCCGCTGATCACGCACATCTGCTGACCCACGGTCAGGTCCTTGACCCAGAGGTAGCTCTTGTAGCCGGTCGCCGCCTTGCACGCGTCCAGGCTCCCCTGCCGGCCCACCGGCAGCAGGGCGAGCGAACTGCCGGAGGTGGTGCCGGGGGCGAGGACCGCGCCCGAGGAGTAGACGGCGTAGGTCAGATCCTCGTCGGAGGTGCCGGTGTCCGCCTTGGACCGCACCGGGGTGTCCGCCAGGTACAGATCGTGGCTCTTGGTCATCCGGATCCCGGCGTACGTGACCGGGACGGGTGCCTTCGGAGCCGCGGGCTTGCTCGCCGCGGTGGTCGGCGAGGGCGCGGTCCGCGTGGGCGTCGGCGGCCCCGAAGGGCTGGGCGGCACGGCCGACTTGGTGGCCTTCGCCTTCTTCGACGTCTGTACGGCCGGGGAGCCGGGCGCGGACTTCGACGGCCCGGCGGAGGTGGCCGACTGCGAGGCGGCAGCGTCCTGGGCCCGCTCACCGCCCTTGTCCCCGTCGCCCGGGACGAACAGCAGGGTGACGGCCGCCCCGCAGGCGACGAGGACGACGGCGGCCGCGGACAGCAGCCAGGCCCGTCCCTTGCGGCCCTTGGCGCTCGCGGGCACCGGGGCGGTCGGTGCGCCGGCCGTGTCGTGCGGCTGCGGGCCGCCGGCCGGGGCGTACGCGCCCGGTGCGGCCCCTGGTCCCATGACGAAGGGTCCGGGCAGCGCGGCATGGGCCGGCGGGGTCGGGGAGTAGGCCGTCGGCGGCCCGAACCCGCCGGGACCGGCGGGCGGGAAAGCACCGGGAGCGCCGGGCGCTTGGGCAGTGCCGGGCGCGTAGGGAGCGTCGGGGGCATAGGGAGCACCGGGGGTGCCGGGGGCATGGGGGGCGCCGGGAGTGCCGGGCACGTGGGGAGCGCCGGGCGTGCTCGTTGCTCCGAAGGCACCGGGAGCACCGGGAGCACCGAAAGCGTCCGAAGGGTGCGTGGTCGGAGCCGTGCCCGCGGTCGCCGCTCCCGCCCGGGCCTGGTCGGCGCCCGCGGCGCGGGCCTCGATTCCCGCGGCCAGGTCGCCCGGCAGCCACGCCCCCGACGTGAACCGCGCCTCGTCACCGCGATACGCCTGGATCGCCTGGACGGAGCGGATGACCTCCTCGACGGTGGGCCGCTCGGCGGCGGGCTTGCGCAGACACCGTGCCACCAACTCATGTATCTCCGCCGGTACGCGGCCGAGATCGGGCTCCGCGTGCACCACCCGGTACAGCACCGCGTGCGGATCCCCGTCGCCGAACGCGGCGCCGCCCGTCGCCGCGAACACGGCGGTCTGCCCGAGCGCGAACACGTCGGCCGCGGGGGCGGCCTCCGCGCCGAGCACCTGCTCCGGCGCCATGTAGGCGACCGTGCCCAGGGCCGTACCGCTCTGCGTCAGGGACGTGGTGTCCGCCGCGCGCGCCACACCGAAGTCGATCACGCGCGGGCCGTCGGCGGCGAGCAGCACGTTCGACGGCTTGAGGTCCCGGTGCACGATGCCTTCGCGGTGCACCGCCTGCAGTGCCTCGGCGACACCGGCGACCAGCCGCAGCACGGTGTCGACGGGCAGCGGCCCGTGATCGCGTACCGCGTCGGAGAGGGAGGGCCCCGCCACATAGGCGGTCGCGCACCAGGGCACCGCCCCCTCGGTGTCGCTGTCCACGACCGGAGCCGTGTAGATCCCGTGGACCCGGCTCGCCGCGGCCACCTCGGCCCGGAACCGCTTGCGGAACTCGGTGCTTTCGGCCAGTTCGGCCCGTATCACCTTGACCGCGACGGCCCGTCCGCCGGGAGTGTGCGAGAGATAGACCCGCCCCATGCCGCCGGACCCGAGCCGGGCCGCCAGCCGGTAGTTGCCCACGGTCCGCGGATCGCCCTCGCCCAGCGGCTCGAAACTCACCGCATCGGTCCCACCGTTGCTCAACACGCCCCACCCCAGCCCGGGATCTGCTCCGTCGCGGCCCATTGCATCATGGGCCCCTCGGGCCCCGTCCCGACACCGCCTTGGACGTTCCGGCGGCGCCGGGAGCAGGCGGCAGCCGGCGCGGACGCGGCTGCCGCGGTGAGCAGGGCTTCGGACGGTGGAACAGGGCTCCGGGCGGCGGAGCAGGGCTTCGGGCGGCGGAGCAGGGCTCCGGGCGGCGGAGCGCCCGCGGATGCGTCTAGGGGGCGCCGAACTCCACCGAATGCGGAACCGAGGCCCCTCCGTAGGCACCGCTCTGTCCGGGGCCGAGACTGTCCTGCAGAACGGTGCAGTTCTCGTCCCGGTACAGGAAGGCGATCGCGTTGGTCCTGTTGTCCACGATGCCCGCACCGCCGCCCAGAAGCATGCATTCGTTGTTCGCCGGGTTGCTGATCGCGTCCCTGGCGCCCGTGTCCGCGCGGTTGAAGAACAGCGTGCCGGAGGCCGCCTGCGCGCTGGTGGCCGGGCCGGCGACCAGCACGGCCGCCGCCCCCGCGATCAGGCCGATCCTGGCGAGCCGCTTGAGTCGATACATCAGGGTGTGCCCCTTCCCTCCCAAGTGATCCTGTTCACGAGGGTCTGGGAACCTTTGATGTGATCGGAAGACTTCCCTGCCGAATGTCACCCGAATGGCCCCGGGCCGTTCCGGCGGGCATCGCAGAGGGGACGCGGGACTCCGCTCGGACCAACAGGGCGTGTCCCCCTCTGCACGACGTCCTTGAGATTGGTATTTATCCGTACGAACCAGTCGAAAGGACCACCATGTCACGACGGACCCGCACGTCGGCCCGCACCCTGATCGCAGCGCTGCTCACCGCACCGGTACTGGGCGTGGGCCTCCTCGCCCCGTCCGCCTCCGCGGACACGCCGCCGCCCGGCCAGAAGACCGACAACAACGTCCTCGGCAGAATCTGCGAGCACGCGAGGGCCGAGGACGAGGACGGCCCGACCCTGTCCTGCGAGAGGGACATCGCACCGATCGTCTCGCGCTTCCTCGGCCCCGGGATCTCCTGCGTGGACCAGTCCCCGACGGCCATCGTCTGCCGTCCGCGGCAGTAGCCGGTCACATCACGCCGAACGGCCCGTCACACCTCCGCCGCCGGCAGGGTCACCTCGAAGCGGCAGCCGCCCGGGATGTTGCTCACGCTCGCCCGGCCCCGGTGGGCCTCGACGATGCCCCGGACGATCGCCAGGCCGAGGCCCGCACCGGCCGGCGGTGTGCGTGCGTCCGTGCCGCGCCAGCCGGTGTCGAAGACACGGGGCAGGTCCTCGTCGGGGATGCCGCCGCAGCCGTCCGTCACCGACAGCACCACGCCCTCGGGCGCCCGCTCGGCGGCGATGGCGACCGTGCCGTCCGCGGGGGTCCGGCGGATGGCGTTGACCAGCAGATTCGCCAGCACCCGGCTCATCTCCTTGCCGTCGACCTCCACCGGCAACGGCTCCACCCCGTCCCCGACCAGCCGTACGCCGTGCTCGCGGGCGAGCGGGCCGACTCCCGCGAGGGCGTCGCCGACCAGGTCGTAGAGGGAGATCCGGGCCGGGCTGAGCGGGAGCGTCCCGGCGTGGATGCGGGAGAGTTCGAAGAGGTCGCCGACCATGTCGTTGAGGCGTTCCACCTCGGTGCGGATCTGCTTGAGGTAGCGGTCCGGGTCGGCAGCGACTCCGTCCTCCAGGGCCTCCGACATCGCGCGCAGCCCGGCGAGCGGGGTGCGCAGGTCGTGCGAGATCCAGGCGACCAGTTCGCGCCGGGAGGTTTCCAGGGCTCGCTCCCGCTCGCGCGAGGCGGCGAGTTTGGCACTGGTGGCCGCCAGCTCACGGCTGAGCGCGTCCAGTTCGGCCGTGGCGGGGACGGCGGGCGCGGCGAAGGCGCCTCCCTCGCCGAAGTGCCGTGCCGCATCCGCGAGTTCACGGCTGCGGGCGACCACCCAGCGGCCGAGCAGCAGCGCGGTGCCCAGGGAGACGACGGCGGCCATGGCGACGACCGTCGTGACGACCCTGAGGTCGTGCGAGGACAGGAGCATCGCCTCGGCCACGGCCAGGGTCCCGGTGAGCATCGCGACGACGCCGACGGCGGCCACCACGGCGATGGACGTGATGAGCGAGCGCCGGCGGATCAGGCGCAGCACGGCGGCTCCGGCGAGGCCGGTGGCGGCGGCGCCGAGGAAGGCGTAGAGGGCGATGAGGAGGGTGTCGCGCATGTCAGTCGCTCTCCGTCCCGTTCTCCCCGGCGTTCGCGCCCGCTCCGGGCCGCGCGTCCTCGCCGGCCTTCCCATTGCCCCCGGCCTTCGGGGCGTCTTCGGCCTTCGGTTCGTCTCCGGCCTTCGGGTCCTCTCCCGCCTTCGGGTCCTCTCCCGCCTTCGGGTCGTCTCCCGCCGGGTCGAAGCGGTAGCCGACCCCCCAGACCGTCCGGATGAGCCGGGGGCGGGCGGGGTCGTCCTCGATCTTGCCGCGCAGGCGGCGGACGTGGACGGTGACGGTCGACAGGTCACCGAAGTCCCAGCCCCACACCTCCCGCATCAGCTCCTCCCGGCCGAACGCCCGGCCCGGGTGCCGCAGGAAGAAGGCGAGCAGGTCGAACTCGCGGAGGGTGAGGGCGAGGCCGGTGCCGTTCTTGGCGGCGCGGCGGGCGGCCGGGTCGACCGTCAGACCGGCCGCACCGAGCGGGCCGCGCGGTACGGCGGGCCGGGCGCGGCGCAGCACCGACTCCACCCGCAGGACCAGTTCGCGCGGACTGAACGGCTTGGTGACGTAGTCGTCGGCGCCCACCTCCAGGCCGAGGATGCGGTCGTCCTCGTCGCCGCGCGCGGTGAGCATGACCACCGGCACCGGGCCGCTCTCGCGCAGCCGCCGGCACACCTCCAGGCCGTCCATTCCGGGCAGCATCAGGTCCAGCACCACCAGGTCGGGCCGGTGGGCGGCGGCCCGGACGAGAGCGGCCGGGCCGTCGGCGGCGCGATCCACCTCGTACCCGGCGCGGTCCAGGTAGCCCGTGACGACTTCGGCGACCGTCGGGTCGTCGTCGACGACGAGGATCCGGCCCCGGGGACCCGGCGGCTGCCCGGTGTCCGGTCCGGCGTGCGGGGATGCGTACGGCTGCTGCATGTCTCCACCCTGTCACCGCGTCGCCGCCAGGGCTCGGCCGAGGCTCCGACGTCCGCGTTTCGTAAGGAGCCGATGCCCGCTTTGCCCCGGTTCTGCTTCGTAGGGTGAACGCCGTGACGACCACCTCCCCACCCCCGTCCGACGTGGATGTCGTACTGCCCTGCCTGAACGAGGCCGAGGCCCTGCCCTGGGTTCTCGCCCACATCCCGGCAGGCTGGCGCGCCCTCGTCGTCGACAACGGGTCCACCGACGGCTCCGCCGAACTGGCCCGCGCCCTCGGCGCGACGGTCGTGCTCGAGGAGCGCCGCGGCTTCGGAGCCGCCTGCCACGCCGGGCTGCTGGCCGCCACCGCCGACGTGGTGTGCTTCTGCGACTGCGACGCCTCCCTCGACCCCGCGCAACTGGTCCCGTTCGTCCGCGAGATCCGGGACGGCGAGGCCGATCTGGTGCTGGGGCGGCGCCGCCCGCAGACCCGGGGGGCCTGGCCGGCCCACGCCCGGGCCGGCAACCTCGCGCTCGCCCGCCTCCTGCGCCGCCGCACGGGGCTGCGCCTGCACGACCTCGGCCCCCTGCGGGCCGGCCGCCGCGAACCCCTCCTCGACCTCGGCCTCACGGACCGGCGCAGCGGATACCCCCTGCAGATGGTGGTGCGCGCCGCCGACGCGGGCTGGCGCATCGCCGAGCACGACGTCCCGTACCTGCCCCGCACCGGCGCCTCGAAGGTCACCGGCACCTGGCGCGGAACCTGGCACGCGGTACGGGACATGAGCCGCGTCCTGAACGAGCCTGCTCCCGTGCGGGCCGCCGGGGGCCGATCGCGCAGTTCCCCGCGCCCCTAGGAGGTTGCAGTCCCAGCCCCCGCAATGGCGCCGCCACAGCCACCCGGCCACGGACGGCCCGAGGCCCACCACCGCCACCCAACTACGGGCCACCGAGGACCGACCGCACAGCTCCCCGCACCCCCAGGACATTGCCACCCCAGCCACTCCAACGGCTCTGCCGCGGACAGCCGGGGGCCGCCGTCCCCACTCAGCTGCGGGCAGTCGTGCCGCTGGGGCGGCACGGGTGGGCGCAGCGGCACCCCGTCGGCGCGGGCGAGGCGTCCCACCCGGCGGCGGCCCGCACCTCCGGTCACCGGTCGAGGGAGCCCGTACATGACCGACCCCCGAACGCACCGCACCCCAGAAAGGCACAGATGACCACACTTCTCGTCATCGCCAAGGAACCGAGGCCCGGGCGGGTCAAGACGCGGCTCACCCCGCCCTTCTCCCCCGAGCAGGCCGCCGCCCTCGCCGAGGCCTCGCTGGTCGACACCCTGCGGGCGGTGGCCGAAGCCCCGGCCGGCCGGCGGGTGCTCGTGCTCGACGGCCGGCCGGGCCCCTGGCTGCCGCCCGGCTTCGACGTCGTACCCCAGTGCGCGGGCGGCCTCGACGCCCGCCTCGCCGACGCCTTCGGCCACTGCTCGGGCCCCGCCCTGCTGATCGGCATGGACACCCCCCAGGTCACCCCGGACCTGCTGACCGTGGACTTCGCGGACTGCGACGCCTGGTTCGGCCCGGCCGAGGACGGCGGCTTCTGGGCGCTGGGCCTGGCCCGCCCGGAACCCGCACTGCTGCGGGGCGTGCCGATGTCCACGCCGGTGACCGGGGCCGTGCAGCGGGAGCGGCTGCTCGCCGCCGGGCTGCGGGTGCGGGACCTGCCCCTGCTGCGGGACGTGGACACCGCCGCCGACGCCCGCGCGGTGGCCGCCCTCGCCCCGCACGGCACCTTCGCCGCGCGGCTGGCCGACTGCACGGCCGCGCGATGAGCCGCCCGATGGGTGTCACCGTCGCCGCGCCCGCCGGGGCCGCCTCCGACCAGCCCGCCCTCGCCGCCTCCGACCAGCCCGCCTGGGCCGTCTCCGACCCGTATGCCGCCGCCCTGCGCACCGGCCGCGGCCCGCTGTTCCTGCGCCGTGCCGACGGCTGGCTGCTGCCACTGGAGGTGGAGCGCTGGTGCGCCGGCGCGGACGCCGTGGACCGGGCGGTGCTGGACCGCTGCGAGGGCGCGGTCCTGGACGTCGGCTGCGGCCCGGGCCGGCTGGTGGCGGAACTCGCCGCCCGGGGCCGTACCGTCCTCGGTGTCGACGTCAGCGAGGCCGCCGTCACCCGCACCGTCACCGTCGGCGGCCAGGCGCTGCGCCGCTCGGTCTTCGACCCACTGCCCGGCGAGGGCCGTTGGGGCACGGTCCTGCTCATGGACGGCAACGTCGGCATCGGCGGCGACCCCCGCGCGCTTCTGCACCGGATGGGGCAACTGCTGTGTGCGGGAGGCCTGTTGATCGCCGAGACCGCGCCACTGGACCTCGACGAACGCACCGAGGTGCAGGTCGTCGACGTCGCCGACGGACGGGCGAGGACGGGCGAGCCGTTCCCGTGGGCGCGCATCGGCACCCCGGCCCTGCTCCGGGTCGCGGACCGGGCCGGGTGGCGCCCGGCCGCTCAGTGGACGGCCGGCGAGCGCCGTTTCCTCGCCCTGCGCACCCCCATCACGAGCAGCAGCGCCGAGCCGCCGAAGAGCACGGCGGTGATCGGCAGCCAGCGGCCGAGGTACACGTCCGCGGACTGACCGGTGGCCATGCGGTGGCGCCGGTCCACCAGTCCGAGGACCGGACGAGCAACAGCAGTTGGAACGGGCTGCCGAGCGGTGGGCGGCGCAGCATCACAGGTCTCCGAAGGTCAGCCGGGCCGCCCCCTTGGTGTTGAGCACACCGGGCGCCGCGGGCACGATGATCCGCGCCGGGCGGCCGTGGTCGGGGCGGGGTCGGGGGAGGCGAGGTCGTCGTCCTCGTCCTCGCGCAGCCGTTGCCGTACGGCCCGCACCGCTTTCGGGGTCTTCGGTACGGCGTGGGCCACGAACGCGGCGAAGAAGATCCAGGCGCCGTAGAAGTGCAGCGGGCAGAAGGAGCCGGGGAAGACGTAGTCCAGCTGGACGTCGAGCACGCCGGTGATGAACTCGAACAGCCCGCCCCCGACGAGCAGCAGCAGCGAGATCCGCTCCAGCGCGTGCGTGAGGAGCGGGCCGGCGGCAGCGTGAACAGCTTCGGCACCACCGACCACAGCTTGGCCGGCAGCACCGGGATCAGGGTGACGCCGAGGGTGACGTGGGCGCCCTGGGTGAACCGGTACAGCCGCACCGGACCGGTCGGCCACGCGAAGAGGTAGAAGCCGGGGCCCCCTTGTCCGGGGTCATGTCGTTCACCCGGGACAGGCCGGGGTTGTGGGCCGCGTAGGACAGCAGGCCGGTCACGAACAGCACGGTGATGCCGGCCAGCGGGACGAGGCCGAGCACCGAGGTGAACCAGGTGCCGCGCAGGGGACGCGCCAGAAACCGGGGGAGGTGGGGACCCGGGGATGGTCTGGCATGCCCCGACCGTAAGCGGCGAAACACCCGGGAAAGCGGGCCCGACCCATGACGAAACGCTGACGTCCGGCCCGTCCGACGGCCCCCGCGGGGCCAAGCCGCCTAGCGTGCCGATGTGATCCGCTCCCGCCCCGACGCACCGCATGCCCCGTCCGCCGCGCCCCCCTCCGGCCCCGGCGAACGCCGCGCCCTGCGCGGCGACCTGTACGCCGCCGCGGCCGCCGCCCTGCTCGTGACGGTGGCCGTGCTGGTCGGCCGCCGCATCCAGTTCACCCGGCACACCCTGTTCGTGCACTGGCCCCCGGTGTTCGCCGAGTGGGACCCCCATGTGGGCCCCGGCACCCCGGCCGCCGTCCTCCTCGCGGCGGCCGCCGTGGCGTACGGGCCGCCGCTGGCCGCCCGGCTGCCCTGGCGCGCCCTGCTCCCGGTGTCCTGGGCTGCCTCGACGGCCTGGATCCTCTCGCTCGCCCTCGTCGACGGCTGGCACCGCGGCATCGCGGCCCGCCTCACCACCCGCGAGGAGTACCTCCGGGTGATCGGCCGCTTCCACGACATCCCGGCCACTCTGCGCGACTTCACCCACCACATCGTCAGTGGCACGCCCAGCCCCTGGCCGGCCCATGTCGCCGGTCACCCGCCCGGTGCCACGCTCACCTTCGTGCTCCTCGACCGGATCGGGCTGCGGGGCGGCGGCTGGGCCGGGATGTGGTGCATCACCGTCGGCGCGACGGCCTGCGTGGCGGTACTGGTCGCCGTGCGGGCCCTGGCGGACGAGGCGCTCGCCCGGCGCGCGGCCCCGTTCCTGGTCCTGGCTCCGGCTGCGGTCTGGCTGGGCACATCGGCGGACGCGTACTTCGCGGCGGTGGCCGCCTGGTCGGTGGCCCTGCTCGCCCTCGCGGTCACCCGCGGCTCCCTGCCCTGTGCGGCCGCCTCCGGTCTGCTCTTCGGCCTGACCTGCTATCTGTCCTACGGCCTCACGCTCGTCGCCCTGATCGGCGCGGCGGTGCTGTTCCTGGGCCGGGCCCGGGTGCGTGCGCGCCCGGTGCTCCTTGCGGCCCTGCTCGCCGGACTCGTGGTCGTACCCCTGGCGTTCACACTCGCGGGGTTCAACTGGTGGACGGCGTACCACCTGCTGGTGACCCGTTACTACCAGGGCGTCGGCGGCACCCGCCCCTACGGCTACTGGGTGTGGGCGAACCTGGCCTGTGCGGCCCTGATCACGGGCCTGGCGACGGCGGCCGGCCTGCACCGCACCGCCACCGCCCTCACGCACCGCGCCTCCCTCGCCCGCGCCCGCCTGGCCCTGCTCGTCGGCGCCGCGCTCCTGGCGCTGCTGATCGCCGACCTGTCCGGGATGAGCAAGGCGGAGACCGAGCGCATCTGGCTGCCGTTCGCGATGTGGCTGCTCCCGGCGTGCGCGTACCTGCCCCGTCCGCGGGCCTGGCTCACCGCCCAGGCGGCCCTCGCCCTGCTTCTCAACCACCTGCTGCTGACCGGCTGGTGAGGGCGCTGTCACAACCTGTGGACGGCTGCCCGGACCTGCCCTTCCGGCCGGCTCACCAAGATCGGGACAGCGCTCGGAAAGTACTTGCATTCTTGGAAAGTATTCTCCATGCTGACGGTATACGGGGAGGCACGACCCGCCGCCCCTTGCGCACAGGAGGCAGCAACGTGGACAGCACGGGGGAATCCATGGACGTACGACGGGCGCAGGACGCGCTCGACGCCGCATGCGCCGCACGGGCCGCGGCACGCGCGGCGAGCGACCGGCGGACCAGGCCCCGGGGGTGGGCCGTCGGCCAGGCCCTGACCTTCGCCGCCGCCTTCACGGCACTGGGCCTCGCCGACCGTCAGCAGCAGTGGGCGCCGTGGCTCGCCACCGGCGCACTGCTGAGTGCGATCGCCTTCCTCGCCCTGGTCTGGCTCGGCGCGCACCACGGCGGGGTGACGCGCTGGTTCGAACGGGGGCGCGACCTGGGCCGGTGGGCCTGGCGCACCTGGCTGTTCCCCCTCGCCACCGTCACCGTGAGCCTGCTGGCCGCGATCCCCTACGGCACGACGGGCTGGCTGGTGGCATTCGGCCTGGCCGGCGGCCTGGAGCACCTGCTGCGCGCGACCGGGACCGCGTCGGCATGACCTGCACACCCGAGCCCCCCGCCCTGGACCGCGAACTGCACCACCCCACCCGGCTGGCGCTGGCCGCCTATCTCTCCGCGTGCGGCGAGGCGGAGTTCGCCGTCCTGCGGGACTACTGCCAGGTGTCCGACTCGACGATGAGCAAGACACTCTCCGCCCTGGAGAAGACGGGCTACGTCAGCATCCGCAAGGGCTACTTCGGCAAGCGCCCGCGCACCTGGGCCGCCCTCACTCTCTCCGGCCGCCGGGCGGTCGCAGGCCACATGGCGGCCCTGGAGGAGATCGCGTCGGCGGCCCGCAGGGCGGGAGCGGAAACGGACAACCCCTAGCCCGTCGCCCCTTCTCACTCCTCCTCGACGGGGCGCGTACGGCCCGGCTCGGGCAGCTCGCCCATCTGCTGGCGCACGACCAGCACATCACCGATGAACAGGTCGTAGATCAGGACCCCGATCACGCCGCCGACCACCGGCCCGACGATCGGGATCCACCAGTAGCCGCTGAACGCACCGGCCACACTGCCCGGGAAGGCCAGACTGTCCCATCCCGCCAGCCAGGTGAACAGCCGCGGGCCGAAGTCACGGGCCGGGTTGATGGCGTACCCCGCGTTGGCGCCGTAGGACATGCCGATGGCGGCGACCGCGAAGCCCACCAGCAGCGGGCCGAGGTTGGCCTTGACGGCCTGGTTGCGCAGGTCGATGAGGGCGACGACGAACATGACCAGGAAGGCCGTGCCGACGATCTGGTCGATCAGCGGCCCCCAGACGCCGCCGTGGAAGTACGGGGCCGGGAACGTGGCGAAGATGGAGAACGTGGCGTTGGTGTGCCCGTTCACCTTCGGCCCCGCCACCGCCTGGTCGAAGGCGTTGATCGCATTGTGGTAGACGAGGTAGACCAGCGCCGCCCCGACGAACGCGCCCAGGACCTGCGAGACGATGTACGGCAGCACCTTGGCCCAGGCGAACCCGCGGCGCACGGCCATCGCCACCGTCACCGCCGGGTTGATGTGGGCGCCGCTGACGCCGCCGGCCACGTACACGCCGAAGACGACGGCCAGCGCCCAGCCCCACGTGATCAGCAGCCAGTCACCGGCCGCGAGGAAGATCGTCGTGGGGGTGGCCGCTCGGCCCGAGCCGGGCAGTGCCGCGACCGCCATCGCGACGACGCCGCAGCCGAAGGAGATGAGGACGAAGGTCCCGAGGAACTCCGCCATGCATTCGCCCAGAAGGCCGCCCCGGCTTCTGAACCGGGAGGGCTTGATGAGCGAAGGGATTTCGACAGCCATGGAGGCCCCCTTGAAGAGAGCAATGCGGCCAACGTCACCATATTCGCCCACAAACTCTCTTCACGCAGTGCGAACGATCTCCGGCCCGCCCCGTCGGCCGCCCGCCGTCAGATGTCCAGGTCGTCCGCGTAGTGCCGGAACCCGTGCCGGTCCTGGTGCATGCCCCACAGGGTGTCCGCGAGCGCGGAAGGGTCCTTGCGCACGTGCCCCGGCGTGATGGCCCCCGGAATCACCAGCTGCGCGACATGGATCCCCTCGGGGGCGAGCCGGTCGTGCAGCAGATGCCCGTACGCGCTCTCCGCAGCGAAGGCGATGGAGGTCCCGGCCCGATCCGGATGCGGTACGGCGGCCGACCCGCCGTTGACGAAGAGAATGGTCCCGCGCCCCAGCGCCCGCATGCCCGGCAGCACCTGCTGCACCGCCGCGACCGGCCCGTACACCGAGAACTCGATCGGCCCGAGCAGATCCCGGTGCCGGGTCTCCAGCACGGGCCGCATGAAGTCCCGGTGCGGAACCGGGCTGTACTGCAGCACCTCGACGGTCCCGAGCGCGGTGGCGGCGGCCTCCAGGGCGGCCGTCAGCTCCTCGGGCCGGCGCACGTCGGCGGGGAACCCGCGCGCGGTGACATGGCCGGCCGCGAGTTCGTCCACCAGGTCGTCCAGCCTCCGGCGGTCCCGCGCGAGGAGGGCGACGCCGAACCCCTCCCGCCCGAACCGGCGCGCGACGGCGGCCCCCAGCCCGGGCCCGGCACCCACGATGGCAATCGTGCTCATGGGGAAATCCTTGCCCCTGCCGCGGGACGCCACCACCTGCACGCCGACGTCACCACCTGCACGCCGCCCGGGCCCTGCCGCAGGACGGGGCCCGCAGCTCAGGCCCGGGCCCCGGCGCCCACGCTGCCCCGCGCCACCGCGCCCCGCCCCCGCACGATCCGCTCCACCTGTGCGGCGGTGACGGCCCGGACGACGAACGCCCCGGCCACGGCGGCGCCGACGACCGCGGCGTCGGACACGAGCAGCGGCCAGACCCCCTGGTACGCCCGGGCGATGATCTCGTCGGTGGAGTCCGTGTACACGAGCCCGACCCCGCTGAGCATCCCGAGCAGCCAGAGCCCCCACCACACGTTGACGCACATGGGCAGCTTCCGCCCGGGCGCCGTGGTCCGGTACGCGTCGGCGACGATCCCGCGCGGGAACCACAGGTTCACGAAGGGCACGATCCACCCGAGGTAGACCCAGATCCCGGCGTACTTCGGCGCCTGCCCCGACAGCGCCCGCGCGTTGTCCCGCATCCTCCACAGCCAGGCGAGGAAGAGAAGCGTGCACAGGAGGGCGACGCCGTTCCCCACGGAGGTGACGAGGTGGTAGGAGTCCTCCAGCGCGGTGAGCGGCCGGTGCACCCCGTCCCCCTGGTCCGGCGGCCCGGACGCGGGCTCCCCCGCCATGGCCAGTCTGGTCTCCCACACGCCCCGCACGACCCACGCGAGGCCCGCGAGCAACAACGCACCGACGGTCACACGCTCCGCCGCCCGCATGGGCCGCAGAGCAAGGGACCGGGCAGCGCGCTCGACTATCTGTTCTTCCACCGGGCCATCGTGTCCCACGGCCGCCTCCACTCGCCAGGGCCACGCCAGCCGGGACCCGGCTCGGCCACTCCTGGGCAGGCACCCGGGCGGCCCCGTCCGGCGGCAGCGGCCAGAAGCAGGCCGCGGTGGCGCTCACCGACAAGAGCGGGCACCTTCATCGGCCCGGTCGGCAGGTGACGGCCGCCGTCACGCGTGCGGGTGCACCGACGGGCACCCGCAGGCCTCGCCCGCGATCGACGGCGCATCGGAAAGGGCCTGTGCGAAGGACCGGATGAGGGGGGTCTCCGCGGCGGTGCGCCAGACCAGGGCCCACCGGCAGGGCAGGGCGTCGACGATGGGGACGAAGGCGAGGCTCGGCCAGCGGTAGAAGTCGGCCGCCTCGGCGGAGACCGCGGCCACGGCCCGGCTGGTGGCGACCGTGCTGAGGATCTCCTGCCAGGTGGACGCCTCGGGGCCGCGCGGAACGGGCCGGCCCGAGGGCGTGCGGAAGGGGTTGAGGGCCTCCTCCATCGCCGGCGGCATGGACCGGCCGGCCACCATCACGCAGTCGGCGAGGTCCTCCAGCAGGACGGCGTCACGCCGGGCGTAGGGATGCGTGACGCTCATCATGAGCAGCACCCGCGAGACGTGCACCACCGGCCCGACGGTGAGGTCGGGCTCGTCGACCGGGAGCCACAGCACCGCGACGTCGACATCGCCGGAGCGCAGCAGGTCCAGCGGTGCGGGCGGCTGCACCTCCCGGAACTGCACCCCGACCGCCGGGTGCGCGGCCTGGAACAGGGCGACGGCATCGGACACCATCAGGGAATGGGGGCCCATGGTGCCGACGGTCAGGGTCTGTGCCGCGCGGGCGGCGGCCTTCGCCGTGGCGACCGAGTCCATGATCTGCCGGTAACCGGCGCCGAGTTCGCCTCGCAGCTGCTCGCCCAGCGCGGTGAGCCGCACCGCACGGCTGGTGCGCTCGAACAACAGGCCCTCGATCTGCCGCTCCAGCTTCTTGATCGACTGGCTGACCCGGGCCTGGGTGACGTGCAGGCGCTCCGCGGTGCGGCTGAAGTGCAGTTCCTCGGAGAGAGCCAGAAAGATCTCGATGTCGCGGAGCTCCACTCGCCCCTCTTCGGATCCATTAGCCGACGGTTATGACTCGTTACCGGGTTCATCGTTGATGCCCGGACGGCCGAACGCAAGGCTGAGGCGACATTTTCGCAACGTCTCGGGGGAGATTGCCAATGAGGAAAATCCTCAACACCGCCCACATCTACATGATCATCGGGCTCGTCAGCGGCCTGTACTACCGCGAACTCACCAAAGCGAAGGACTTCGACGGCACCACCCAGCTCGCCGTCGTGCACACCCATGTGCTGGCGCTCGGCATGCTGTTCTTCCTCATCGTCCTGGTGCTGGAGAAGCAGTTCACGCTGACCGCCCACCGGCTGTTCACCTGGTTCTTCTGGATCTACAACGCGGGCCTCGCGGTGACCGTCGCCATGATGACCCTGCACGGAACGCTGACGGTGCTCGGGCACTCCACCGGGGCGGCGATCGCCGGCGTCGCCGGGCTGGGCCATGTCCTGCTGACCGTCGGTCTGGTGCTTCTCTTCGTCACCCTGGGCAAGTGCCTGCCCGCCGCCTCCCGTCCGGCGGCCACCGCCGAGGGGACGGCGACCGCCACGGCACCCGCACAAGAGCGCGGCTGAGACCCGCGGCTCCGGGCGGTGGACGCGACGAGCGTCGCATCCGCCGCCCGGGGTGCTGGACGGGTTCAGGCCATCCAGAAGAAGACCGCCGTCATGCGCTTCTCCTCCAGCTCCTTGCCGAAGTAGCCGGTCGCGCTGTGCACGAGGTTGGCGTTGTAGAGGAGGAGGCGGTTGTACCGGTGCGGGACGCGGACGTCCTCCTCGAAGGCGTCCGGGGAGACGAAGCGGGTGCCGAGGGCCTCGACGAGGTTGTTGTGCGGTGCCTGGACGACGTTGCCGCCGAGCCGGCCGCCGGGCAGCGACTGGCGGTAGAAGCTGGTGCCGCAGTCCTTGGGGACGTGCGGGTTCAGGTAGAGCACGGCCGCGTACCGGCACAGCGCGCGGGAGTCGGTGTGCGGGCGGGGCTCGCTCTCGCCCTCGCCGACCACCTGGACACAGTTGTGGTTGAGGGTGCCGCCGCCGGGCGCCTGCTGCACCCACAGCTCCTCGGCCCCGGTCTCCCTCTTCACCAGCCGCTCGATACGGGCGAGTTCACCGGGTTCCAGGCCGGGCATGGCCCGCAGTCCGGGCCAGGTCTCGGAGGTGTACGGATACCCCTTGACCCAGTCGTCCTTGGCCAGACACCGCATCCGCACGGCGTCGACGTCCGGCAGCACGTCGTCCAGCACCCAGTAGTCGCGGCCCTTGGTGGGCTTGCGGTAGGGCAGGACGGGGAGCGCGGCGGGAGCCGGTGGGCGTCCGGCGGGCCTTCTGGGCACTGGCTGTGGGGGCATGCGGCGAATCTAGGCCTGCGTCTGCCGCCCTGCTCCCGAGGAATGGTCAACCTTTCGCCAACGGCCGCCCAAGCGGCGTCCGGTGGAGCACGGTCCCGCCGCACCCGCCCGAACTGCGGCTCCGACGAATCTTTACCCGGACCACCGATACGAATCGCCTCCGCATCCGTACTGCTGTGCGTCCCAACCGCCTGCAGGCGGGATCCACGACCGGACAGGAGTCACGGTGCGCATTTCGCGGAACGCGACGGGAACTCTTTTCGTGGGCGGTGCGATGGCCCTGACCCTCGCGGCCCTCGCATACCCGAGCATGCTCGGCGTGAGCACCGTCTCCACCTCGCCGGACCGGGTCATCGCCCAGACCCAGTGGGGACCGCTCACCGAGTCCGACCGGGACTTCGTGGTCAAGGTGCGGGCGGCCGGGCTGTGGGAGTACCCGGTGGGCCAGATGGGGCTGCAGAAGGGCACCACGAAGGGCGTCATCGAGGCCAGCAAGCACCTGGTCGACGGGCACTCCGCGCTGGACACCACGTGCCGCAAGATCGCGCCGATGCTGAACATCACGCTGCCCAACATCGCGAGCCCCCAGCAGGAGGGCTTCGTCAACACGCTGAGGTCGGACAGCGGCAAGAAGTTCGACAGCGACTTCGCCAACATCCTGCGGATGACGCACGGTTCGATCTTCAACACGGTGGCGAAGATCCGGTCCACGACCAAGAACTCGCTGGTGCGCGCCCTGGCCGACCAGGCCAACGACACCGTGCTCGACCACATCACGGTCATGGAGAAAACGGGTCTGGTCGACTTCGACCAGACCCTCTTCCAGCAGACCACCCCGCCGAAGCTGCCCTCCTCCGACCTGACCCCGCCGCCTCCGCCCGTGGGCCAGCCGGAGGTGGTGCTCACACCGCCGCCGAACGCGACGTCCACACCGGTGGACATCAACGGCATCGCCGGGGGCTCGGGCAGCGGCGGGAACGCCTCTCCGGGCCCCAGCCCGACCCCGACGGCCGGCTAGCTCCGGCCGCCCGGTCCGCGGGACGGGCACCGGGCGAGCCAGACCGTGGTGTCCGGCGGGAGGGTTCCCGCCGGCGGCAGCGGGGTCGCGGCGCGGGACCGGCAAAGGCCCTCCTCCGGGTCGATCGGCGGGGTCCGGCCGCCGGAGAGCAGGCAGGCGTTGTCGTCGGCGTCGGCGAAACTGCGCGGATGGACCTGGTGGATGACGGCCTGGCGCCACCGGTCGGGGTTCCGGGGGAGAGGTCTGCCACGCGAGCTCCCTTCGGACGGGACGGGAGCGGGTCCACACACCGGCCCTGTCCACATTGCCGGGAAAGGGAACCTTCGCCCTGTGCACGGGCGTACGGTGGCCGCATGACCGGCAGTCCGAAAGACGTCGTCGAGGCCGCGTTCCGGCACTACCTGGCGCAGGACCGGGCCGCGGCCCGCCCCCTGTACGCCGACGACTTCACCTTCACCAGCCCGCAGGACGACCACATCGGCAAGACCGCCTTCTTCGACCGGTGCTTCCCGACGGCCGACCGGCTCCGGGAACAGCGGCTGCTGCACGTCACCCCGGCCGACGACGAACTCGTCCTCGCCCACTACGAGTACGAGCTGACGACGGGCGACCGGTACCGCAACGTCGAGGCGATCACCGTACGGGACGGCCTCATCCGGGAGGTGCAGGTGTTCTTCGGCGGCAAGGTTGCCGGTCGCTAGGGCCTGTCCGATGGGCCTCGTCCCCGTCTCGGGGCCAGGTCGTCGGGAGGTGCTTCGCCCGCGCGGTTACAGTCGCACCATGACTGATGGGGAGCGGGCGCCGGGGCTGACGTCGCAGGGCACAGTGGAGCTGCGAGCAGGAGATGCCGACCGGGAGTCGGTTGCCGAGCAACTGCGGGTCGCTGCGGGTGAAGGCCGGATCGACCTTACCGAGTTGGAGGAGAGGCTCGATCGGGCTTACGCCGCGAAGACGTACGGCGAACTCGACGTGCTGGTGGCCGACCTGACGCAGGAGCAGCCGTCTGGTTCGCTTTCCGGCGCTGACGCGGAAACGCTCGTCCTCAAGACCAGACTGAGCAACATCAAGCAGAATGGCCGCTGGACAGTTCCCCGGAAGATCGTCGCCGAATGCAAAATGCTGAGCATCGTGATCGACTTCACCGAGGCAGTCTGTGCGCACCGGGACGTCACCGTCGAGGCACGGTGCGGAACCGGCACCATTCAGTTGATCGTCCCGCGGGGCTGGGCGGTACGGATCGACGGGTCGAGCACCAATACCGCTCACATCAGCAACAAGGCCACCGCGCCAGAGGACCCGACCTCCCCGACCCTCAGAATCGTCGGACACCCGCGAGCCGGCCACATCAAGATCAAACAGATCCGCCGGACGCGATAGCCCGGGCTCGCGCGGCCGGATCCCTGACATTGTCCGCCGGATCACGAGCGGAATTCCTCGTTCGACAAGTCACCCCGCCCCACGCCGACCAGAACGATCAGTACGCTCAGCAGGCACGCGACTCGTCGGGCAGGCCCTAGGAGCGCTCCACGGTCTCCAGGTAGAGCTTCACGTACCGGTCCACGTCCACGTCCAGCGCGACGTCCACCAGGGCCTGTTCGCGGGCGCCCTCGTGGATCTCGGACTCGCCCGGGCGCGGCCTGCGGTCCACGACCGTCTGGCCCCGGGTCGGACCGGGGGCGAGGGACACCTCGACGGGCAGCAGACGGGTGGTGAGGCCGGCCGGGTCCGCGACCGCGCACACCGCGCCCGCGTCGCCGAGGCCGCCTGCCGGGTCGTCGCCGTCGGGGTCGGGCGCGGACGGGCGGTGGGCCAGCAGTTCGCCGGCCAGCCGGGTGCCCGGCTCCGCGCTGTCCCGCAGCCGCCGTACGTCCGCGCCCGGGACGACGACCCGGGTGAACACGTCGAGCCCGTACATGGTGATCGGCACCCCTGCGGTGAGCAGCACCGCCGCCGCCTCCGGGTCGTGCCAGACGTTGAACTCGGCGACGGGCGTGGCGTTTCCGGTGGCTACCGCGCCGCCCATGAAGACGATCCGCTCGATGTTCCCGGTCACCTCCGGGTGGGTGCGCAGCAGGAGTGCGATGTTGGTGAGCGGTGCGGTCGGGATCAGGGTGACCGGGCGCGGGGAGGCGAGGATCTCCCGGCGCAGCAGGGTCACCGCGTCCTCGGCGGCGGGCGCGCGGGTCGGCGCGGGCAGACCCAGGTCGCCCATGCCGTCCGCGCCGTGCACGTGCCGGGCCGAGCGGGCCGGCTCGATCAGCGGGCGGGCTGCGCCCCGCGCCACCGGGATGTCGGGGGCGCCCGCCAGCTCCAGCACGGTCAGGGTGTTGCGGACCACCCCGTCGACGTCCGTGTTCCCGGCCACACACGTCACCGCCCTGAGATCCAGGGCCGGGTGGCGCACGGCGAGCAGCAGGGCCAGGGCGTCGTCGACGCCGGTGTCGCAGTCGATGATCACGGGGATGGGCTGACCGGTCACGGCGGACTCCTTCCGTCGTACCGACCCTAGATCAGATCAGGCCCAGAGCGCGGCGCCCCGTGCCGCCACCCGTTCGGCGATGCGGTCCAGGAGTTCGGGTACCGGGAGCGCGCCGGGGCGCCGCCCGTCCCGCAGGCGTACGGCCGCAAGGCCCGCGTCGGCCTCCCGTTCGCCGATCACCGCCTGGTACGGGACCAGACGGGCCGCGCGGATCCGGGCGCCGAGGGTGCCCTGTCCGGGGGTCGCGAGGTCGGCGCGCAGGCCCCGGGAGACGGCCTGGCGGACCACCTCCGCGGCCCGCTCCACCTGCTGTTCGCCGACCGGCAGCACGATCAGCTGCACGGGCGCCAGCCAGGCCGGGAAGGCCCCTCCGTGGGCCTCGAGGAGGTGGGCGACGGCCCGCTCCACGCTGCCGATGATGCTGCGGTGCACCATCACCGGGCGGTGCCTGGCTCCGTCGGCGCCGATGTAGTGCAGGTCGAAGCGGGCGGGCTGGTGGAAGTCGATCTGCACGGTGGACAGGGTCGACTCGCGTCCCGCCGGGTCCGCGATCTGCACATCGATCTTGGGGCCGTAGAAGGCGGCCTCGCCCTCCGCCTCCTCGTACGCGACGCCGCTCTCGGCGAGGACCTCCCTCAGCAGCGCGGTGGCCCGGCGCCACAGCCCGGGGTCGGCGACGTACTTGCCGCCCTCGCCGGGCAGCGAGAGGCGGTGGCGTACGGCCTCGATACCGAGGTCGGCGTACGCGCGGGCGATCAGTTCCAGGGCGGCGCGGGCCTCGTCGACGGCCTGGTCCAGGGTGCAGAAGATATGGGCGTCGTTGAGCTGGATGGCGCGCACGCGGGTCAGGCCGCCGAGGACGCCGGACAGTTCGGCGCGGTACATGGTGCCCAACTCGGCGATGCGCAGCGGCAGTTCCCGGTAGCTGCGGGAGCGGGAGCGGTAGATCAGGGCGTGGTGCGGGCAGAGGCTGGGGCGCAGGACGACCTCCTCCGCGCCCAGGTTCATCGGCGGGTACATGTCGTCGCTGTAGTGGTCCCAGTGCCCGGAGATCTCGTACAGCTCGCGTTTGCCGAGCGCGGGGGAGTACACGTGCCGGTATCCGGCGACGCGCTCCGCCTCCCGGACGTACTCCTCCAGGGTGTGGCGTACGACGGCCCCGTCGGGGAGCCAGTAGGGCAGGCCCGCGCCCATGAGCGGATCGGTGTCGAACAGGCCGAGTTCGCGGCCGAGGCGGCGGTGGTCGGGCATCCGGTCGGGGACGGGGTTGTTCCTGGCGTGCACCGGGTCGTTCATGGGGGCTCCTCGGTGAGGGGAGGCGGACGCCCGGGAACGCGCCGAAGCCCCGGGGCGTTCGCCCCGGGGCTTCGGACTGGGTCAGGAGTCAGCGCGCCGGGACGGTCTCCGGCGTCGTCGTGCTCTTCGGGCACTGCTGGGCGCGCTGCATGGGGCGACCGTAACAGCGCCGCCGTTGCACGGACCACGGATTTTCCGTCCCCCTCACGCTGATGGCCCCCGCCGTCCCCGCGGCCCTTCACCCCCATGGCCTCCGCCGTCCCCGCGGCCCTTCACCCCCATGGCCCCCGCCGTCCCCGTAGCCCCTCACCCGGACGGCCCGGAGCGCTGGTGGGCGGGACCCGGCGGTGGTGCCGTGAAAGCAGGTACGTACCCCCCACGCCCCGCCCAGGAGGCACCCCGATGACCGCTGCGATACGCCCCCGCCTCCGCTCGTTCGCCGCTCTCGCCGCCGGCCTCCTCCCCCTCACCGGCTGCGCGACGCTCGGCCTGGAGCACCCGCCGACCGCGCAGCAGCCCCTCCCGACGATCGACTCGCCCTCGGCCGCGCCGAAGTCGTCGGCCCGCGGCGACGCGGCGGCGCTCACCGACGGCCAGGCCCGGGCCGCGCTCCTCACCGAGTCCGACCTCGGTGCCCCCTGGTCCGCGACGCGCGGGGCGGCGACCTGGCGGGACGGTCTGCTGAAGGCCACCACCTCGGCCGGGGAGTGCCAGCGCCTGCTCGACACCCTCTACGCCGACGAACTCCTCGGCGGTCCCGCCCGGGTCGCCGCCGGCCTCGACGACACCGACACCGACGCCCAGCTCCGCTACCAGATCGGGGCGCGTCGCCCCGCGGACGTCGACGCCGAGTTGAACTGGCTGCGCACGATGCCCGTCCAGTGCGCCCGGTTCACGGCCGCTACGGAGACCGGTCAGGTCGAGGACGTCCAGGTCGGCGACGCCCCGCTGCCGGAGGTCGGGGACGCACGCCAGGGACTGCGCGTCAGTGTCGCCACGACGACGGACGACGGGCAGGAGATCGTGCTGACGCTGGACGTGGCCGCCGTCCGCGTCGGCCAGGACGCCTTCGCGCTCACCAACGGAGGGCTGGGCGACGTACAGAACGACGCGACCCAGGCGGCCGTCCAGATGGGCGCGCTGCGCCTGGCGGACGTGCGCAGGCAGGGCCGCGCCCAGGTCTGACGCGCCCCCGAGCGCCCTCGCCCCGCCATCGCCCGCGCCCGAGCGGCCGGTTGGCGGGCTCTCTCCCAGGGCGAGCCGGTTGGCGGGCTCTCCTAGGGCGACGGCGACGTGGTGGCCCCCACCGTCGGTGTGCTCCCCGTCACCAGCACCACCGAGCCCTTGTCCAGTCGCGTGTACAGCCTCTTCGCGTCGGCCACACGCAGGGCGATCCAGCCGCCGGTGGCTGCGTGGTCGCCGGGCGCCTTGGGGTCATGGGCGAGGGAGACGATGAATTTGACCTCGCTCGTGTCCGCGTCGAGCAGTTCGATCATCCACGGGGCCGTCGGCTTCCCCACGCCGCTGCCACTGCCGCTGCCGCTCCCGGTCTTCGGCGGCGGTACCTGGTACGTGTCGGTGACGGTGAACCGGCCCGTGAGCGCGGGCTGTTTCGGCCCGCCGTAGGAGACGGGCAGGGCCCGCCCGTCCACAGTCATCATCATCCGGGTGAGGTCGATGACGGCGTCGACGGTGGTCGGCGTCGCGGTGGGAGACGGCGTGGCGATGGGAGACGGCGTCGCGGTGGGGGGCCGTCCGGAGTGCAGGGTTCGGCCGGTCGCCGGGGTGGTGCGGCCCGGGCCGGAGCCGGAGTCGTGGTGCAGGCCGACGGTCAGCGTGACGGCGACGGCCGCCGCGGCGGCCACCCCGGCGGCCGCGAGGACCGTACGCCGGCGGCGGCCCCGCCGTACGGCGAGGCGGCGGATCTCGGCGCCGGGGAAGGGCGGGGCCGACTGGTGCTCCCCGGCCAGGGTGCGCAGCGCGCCGGACAGTTCGGCGGGGTGCCCGGTGTCGTCGGGGCCGGCGTCGTAGCCGCGGTCATCGGACACGGTCGCCCTCCCTCTCCCCCTCGCCCGGGGCCAGCACCCGCGCCAGTGCCGCACGGCCACGGGACAGGCGGGCCTTGACCGTCCCCACCGGGGCCCCGGTTTCCGAGGCTACTTGCTCCACGCTCAGGTCGCACAGATGGTGCAGGACGACCGCCATCCGCTGGGCCTCGGGCAGGGTGCGCAGCGCCAGGACGAGCGCGGCGTGCTCGGGGTCGGGCCCGGGCACGGACTCCGGCGGCGGGGTGTGCCGCATCAGCTCCAGCCACCGCCGGGCGCGCCGCCACCGGCTGACGGCGAGCCGCATCGCGACGGTCCTGACCCACGCCTCGGGCGCCCCGTCCGCGAGGAAGTCGCGCCGCCGGTCCCAGGCCCGTACGAACGCCTCCTGGACGACGTCCTGCGCCTCGCCGTGATCCCCGGTGAAGGCGAAGAGCTGGCCGGTCAGCCGGGGAAACGCAGCGGCGTAGAACGCGTCGAACTCGTCCTCGGTCATGCCGCCCCTGCCATCGGTGCCCCAACTTCCCCGAAACGCCGTGCAACCCGGACCGCCTCGCGGTGCGTACAGATCCCGTACGCCGCACATCGAAGCACATCGCAGGGGGGAACCCGATGACCACCAGAACCAGCAACCGCCGTCCCGGCACCTGTGCCCCCCTCCCCGGGACGGCCGGCACCAGGGCGGACGGCGCGCCGACGTGAACCGACGACCTCGAACCCGCCATCGCGCCGAACGCCCCGGCCGCCGCCCCGAGTTCGGCGGCTACGCCGCCGTGGCCTGGCCGCGGCTGCTGCGCACGGCCCAGCTGCTGACCGGCGACCCTGCCGAGGCCGACGCCCTGGCGCGCACCGCCCTGTCCGAGGCGTACGCCCACTGGCGGCGCATCCCGGGCAACGACACCGACTTCTACGTACGACGCCTGTTGGTACGCCGCCATCTCGGCCGCCGGCCGCGCCGCACGCGGCCCTCCCCGCAGACCCCGCTCGCCCGCGCCCTCGCCGCCCTGTCCGCCCGCCAGCGGGTGGTGCTGGTCCTGCGCCTGGGCGAGGACCTGGGCCAACTGGAGATCGCCGAGATGCTCGGCTGGTCGGTCGGCGCGGTGAAGTCGTACGAACGACGGGGGCTGAAGGCCCTGGGGCAGGTGACCGATGCGACGTAGGCAACCCATGCCGATACCGGGCGGGTTGACCGAGGCGTTCGCCTCGGCCGTCGCCGACGTGCCCCGCACGCCCGTCCCGCTCACGGCCATCGAGCGCGCGGGACGCACGCGCCGGCGTCGGCGCCGCGCGACGGCGTTTCTGGCCTGCTGTGTGCTGGTGCTCGGCCCGCTCGGCTGGCTCGGCTGGCGACTTGCCGGCGGACCCGGCTCCGGGCCGGTGACGCCCGGAAAGAGCGTGGCCGCAGGGACCGTGCGGGTGGTGGCGGCCGGTGAGCGCGTACGGCCGCTGTCCGGGGCGGAGCTGTGGCTGACGAAGGACGGGGCGCACTGGTCGGCGCCGAAGGGCGGGGGCGAGTTCCTGCCGGTCGCGGGGCTCTCCCCGAACACCGCGGCCGTCACCGTGCGGATGGAGCTTGCGGACGGACGGCTGCTGCTGTCCGGCATCCACCACGGCGGCGGACCGGCCGCCCGCGTCGAGGCGGACACACCCGCGGGCCGCGTCCCCGGGACCGTGCTCACGCTGGCGGGCGACCCCGGCTGGGACGTCTGGTACGCGACCATCCGGTTCGACGTCACCCGGGACAAGGGGATGCTGATGGACACCCGGGTCACGGTGTACGGCGCGGACGGCAAGGTCCTGGCGCGGGGCGGGGTGGGCTCGTGAAGCGTCTTCTGATGCATCTGCGCCGCCGCCGGGGCCGCTGGGTGCGGCGGATCCTGGTGGCGCTGCTCGCGCTGTTCCTCGCGCTCGTCGGCACGGTCTGGGTGGCGTACGAGCTCACGACCGTTCCCGCCCCGCACCCGGAGACGGTGAGCCAGAGCACGGTCTTCCTGGACTCGCAGGGGGAGTACCTGGGCCGGCGCGGGCCGGTGGACCGGCAGGACGTGGACCTCGCCCAGGTGCCGCGGCACGTCCAGGACGCGGTGATCGCCGCCGAGAACCGTTCCTTCCGCACGGACTCGGGCGTCTCGCCCAGCGCGATCGTCCGCGCGGCCATGGCCACGCTGTCCGGCGGGGAACGCCAGGGCGGTTCGACGATCACCCAGCAGTACGTGAAGAACGCCCTGCTCAGCCCCGAGCAGTCGCTGGGCCGCAAGGCCCGCGAGGCGCTGATCGCCGTCAAGCTGGACCGCACCCGATCCAAGTACGCGATCCTGGAGGGCTACCTCAACACCGTGTACTTCGGCCGGGGCGCGGCGGGCATCGAGTCGGCGGCGCGCAACTACTTCGGGGTGGACGCCAAGGACCTCACCGTGTCGCAGGGCGCGGCGCTCGCGGCCATCATCAACCGGCCGACGTACTACGAACGGGCGGGCTCGGACGCGAAGGTCACCGTGACGCTCCAGAAGCGCTGGCGCTGGGTCCTGGACGCGATGCGTTCCTCGGGCAGCATCACGGCCGCGCAGCGCTCCTCGGCCGCCTTCCCGGCCTTCCGCTTCTACCCGCCCGGCGACTCGGACGGCCAGCGCCAGTACCTGATCGACGCGGCCGCCGCGGAGGCCGCCCGCCGGCTGGGTATCTCGCAGGACCAGCTGGCGCGCGGGGGCTACACGGTCCGTACGACCTTCGACCTGAGCACGCAGTACGCGGTCTCGGAGCGGGTGCGCGAGCGCGGGCGCGCGATGAACCTGCCGAAGGACACCCGGCTGCACGCGGCCGTGATCGCCATGGTCCCCGGCA
This sequence comes from Streptomyces sp. NPDC020362, assembly GCF_040642095.1. NCBI lineage: Bacteria > Bacillati > Actinomycetota > Actinomycetes > Kitasatosporales > Streptomycetaceae > Streptomyces > Streptomyces sp. NPDC020362. The sequence continues at coordinate 6,129 of NZ_JBFAET010000003.1, read as the reverse complement.
ACGGCGCGGTCCGCGTCCTGTACGGCGGCACGGACTACGCCCACCAGCCCTTCAACGACGCCCTGTCCGGGGCGGTGGAGGCAGGTACGGCACTGAAGCCGATCACCGGGATGCGGCTCGGCGCCCCGCTGACCGGGCTGCCGGGCACGGCGGCGCCGACGCCGCTGAGCGTGGCCTCGGCGTACGCGACGGTGGCGGCGGACGGCACGTACGCGGCGCCGTACACGGTGGCCCGGATCACCCGGGGCGGCCACACCGTCTACACGGCCCACCCGGACGGACACCGGGTCATGGCGCTCGGCGCGGCCGCGCTCGCGGCGAAGTTCTCCTCCGCGGACGGGCAGCCGACGTACACCGGCGGCGCGGGCACGGGCCCCGGCACCCGGACCCTGTGGCAGTCGGCGTACACCCCCCGGCTCGCCCTGACCACCGCCGTGTTCGCCGAGCATCCGGCCACCAAGGGCCGTCCGGCCAGGCCGGCCCACCTCCCGGCCTCGGTCGTGGACCTGGCGGCAGGGGTCAGGTCGGACGTCTTCGCACCCCCGGCGCCGGCCCGGGTGCCGGGGTGAGCGGTGGGGTCCCGCTGCGGGTCACAGGGGCGGCTGGGCCGGAGCCGGGCCGAGGGTCGTGGTGCCCGGGGCCGTGCGGTGGCCCAGGCCCGTGCGGTAGGCGTCCAGGGCGGCCTCCACCCGGCCGGTGCGGCGCAGCAGGTCGCCCAGGAGCCGGCACAGGTCGGCGAGGTCGCCGGCCGCGCCGGCCCGCTCCAGCAGGCTGAGGGCGCGGACGTAGTGCTCCTCGGCGGCCTCGGTGTCGCGGGCGTCCTCGGCGATGATGCCGAGCAGCCGGTGCGCGGCAGCCGCGTGGACGGCGCCGCGCTCGGAGGAGAAGTCGCCGAGGACCCCGCCCAGCAGCTCCGCGGCCTCCTCGGACCTGCCGCGCCGGTGCAGGACGTCGGCGAGTTCCACGGCGGCCTGGCTGCGGTAGAGCGCGGCCCGGGTCTCCGAGAGCATGGCGTGGGCCTGCCGCAACTCGGCCTCGGCCCGGTCCAGTTCGCCGTTCTGGGCGCAGACGTAGCCGCGCATCCAGTGGCAGTTGGCGAGTTCGGTGCGCAGCTGCAGCCGGCGGTACAGCTCGGCCGCCTTGGCGAGCGAGGCGTCCGCCTCGGCGACCCGGCCCTCGGCGAGCAGGGTGCGGGCGACGGAGCGGTGCATCCGGGCGATCAGCGCGGGATCCTCGGCCTGCGGGGCGAGCGCGAGGGCGAACTCGGCGGCCTGGGCGGCGCGGGCGTGGGCGCCCATGTCCATGTAGGGGCCGATGACGCTGGCGTACAGGAGCAGCAGTGCGTCGGGGTCGTGCAGTCCGCCCCGGTTCAGCTCGTCGACGGCGGATTCCAGGAGGTAGACGGCGTAGCGGAGTTCACCGGCGAGGTAGTGGGCGACGGCCCGCCCGCGGACGGCGGGCACCCGGGCCGGCAGGGACTCCCCGGCGAGGTGCGCCTCGGCCCGCTCGAAGTACGCGTGCGCCTGCTCCAGCTCGCCGGTCTCCAGGGCGCATTCGCCCAGCCCGAGCAGCGCGGTCGCCTGTTCGGCGCCGAGTCCGTGCGTCCCGGCCTCCGCGAGCAGGGCGGCGTACTGTGCGGCCGCCTCCTCGGCCCTGCCGTCGGCGAGGGCGCGCTGGGCTCCGGTGAGGCGCAGCCTCAGGTCGGTGGCGAGGTGGGCGGGCCGGCCCACCGCCAGCTCCTCGAAGGCGACCCCGAGCCGGCCGGCGATGTGCCGCAGCGCCTCGTCGGAGGCGCGGACCCGGCCCGCCTCCAGGGTGGAGATGTAGGCGGGCGTGTAGGCGGGCTCGGCCAGCTGCCGCTGGGTGAGCCCGCGTTCGCTGCGCAGCTGTTGCACACGCCGCCCGATGACCTCGGGATCGTCCCGTTCCCGCATCCGCTGTTACCCCCAACTCCCTTGGTGCCCCTTGCCGTTAGGGTCCGACAGCCCCTAGGTTAAACGGCGGATTAAGCATGTTTAACACGTCGCTTTGTTGCGAGGTCGCCGTGCTCGGTCGTACATCCGCCCCCTACGGACGCCCCACCGCGCTCCCCCACTCCCGGCTTCGCTCCAACGGGGCGACCCCCACCCTGAGGGGGGTCGCCGCGGCCGTCCTCGCCGTCGCGGCCCTGATCACGGCGGCGAACGCGGTACCGGCCCGGGCGGCGGACGCTCTGCCGACCCGGCCGGCCGCACTGCACGACCGGCACGCCACGTACGCCGAGCGCGCCGCGTACACCCGGCACGCGGCATACGCCCAGCACGCCGCATACGCCGAGCGCGCCGCGTACGTCCGGCACGCCCAGCACTGACCGGCCCTCCGGCAGCCCGGGCCCCACCGGCCGGCCCCGACCGGCCCCCGGCAGCCAGGGCCCCACCGACCGGCCCCGGCGGGACACTCCCCCCTCGTCCCGCCGGAGGCCTATCTTTGCCCCGTGACCTCTGCCGCAGCGCGCACCGCTCTGGACCTCACCGACTCGCTCCCGGTCCCGGACCTGGAGGACTTCTACCGCGACCTGCACCGCCACCCGGAACTGTCCCTGCGCGAGCACCGCACGGCGGGCAGGCTGGCAGCCCGGCTCAGGGAGGCAGGGTTCGAGACGGGCGAGGGGATCGGCGGCACCGGTGTCGCGGGGGTGCTGAGCAACGGGGACGGACCGACCGTGCTGCTGCGGGCCGACATGGACGCGCTGCCGGTCGAGGAGGCGACGGGGCTGCCGTACGCCTCCGAGGCGGACGGGGTGATGCACGCCTGCGGCCATGACCTGCACGTCACCTGGCTCGCGGGCGCGGCCGCGGCGCTGGCGGCCGGGCGGGAGACCTGGAACGGCACCCTGCTGGTCGTGGGCCAGCCCGCCGAGGAGACCGGGCAGGGCGCGGCCCGCATGGTCGCGGACGGGCTGTACGAGCGCTTCGGCCGGCCGGACGTACTGCTCGGGCAGCACGCGGCCCCCGGCCCCGCGGGCTTCTACCCGCACGCGCCGGGTCTGATCATGTCGGCGTCGACCGACGTGGACATCGTGGTGCACGGCCGGGGCGGGCACGGTTCGCGGCCGGAGTCGACCGTGGACCCGGTGGTGACCGCCGCACATCTGGTCACCCGGCTGCAGACGGTGGTCTCCCGGGAGCTGGCCGCGCGCGAGTCCGCGGTGCTGACCGTGGGCCGGATCGAGGCGGGCACCCGGCACAACATCATTCCGTCGACGGCGCACATCGCCCTGAACCTGCGCACCCAGTCGGAGGAGGTGCGCGAGCGGATGCTGGCCGCGATCCGGCGCATCGCGCACGGCGAGTGCCTGGCCGCCGGCTGCCCCCGCGAGCCCGACGTCATCGTCGGCAGCACCTTTCCCGCGACGGTCAACGACGCCGGCACGGATGCCGCGGTGGCCGCCGTGCACCGCGAGGTGTTCGGCGCGGGCACGGTGTTCGACCCCGGCCCGGCGATGGGCAGCGAGGACTTCCCGCAGCTGGCGCCCGGCTCGACCCCGTACGCGTACTGGTTCGTGACCACCACCCCGGCCGAGGTGTGGGAGAAGGCGCCCGGGGAGAGCTTCGAGGAGAAGTTCGCGGCCGTGCCGAGCAACCACAGCCCGCACTTCGCGCCCGACCTGTCCACGATCACGCCGGGCGTCCGCACCCTGGTGTCCGGGGCACTGGCGCTCCTGCCCGTCGCATGACCTGGTTCGCCACACCGTTCGGGGCGCGCGGCTGAGCAGCGGTCCTGGCACGACGACCCGCTCCCGCCCGGTCCCTGGGAACGGTCAGGCTCAGCCCTGCACCTGGAGCTGCCGCAGGTGCCGCTGGACGTTCTCCAGCGCGCCCTGCCGGCGGCCCGGCACTCTGAACCTCAACTCCGCGAGCGCAGGCCCGAGTTCACTGGCACGCGCCGCGTCCTTGATGCACCCCCACTGGTGGTGGGCCCGGTCCGCGGCCGCCTCCACGGCAGGCGCGTCCACCGCCTGCCCCGCGGCCAGCCGCACCCCCGCGACCCCCAGCCAGGCACGGCAGCTGCGCACCGCGTCGCCCGCGAACATGGCGAGATCGGCCCGCACTTCGGACCAGTGCAACGCCTCGTCGGAGGCGGCCCCATGGGCGCGCACGGCATCCTGCTCGAACCGAGCGGCAAGCCCATCGGCCTCCGCATACCGCCCGGCCCTGACCGCACCGCTGATGGCGTCATGGGGATCACCCCCAGCACCGGACAACACCCCACCCGGCACAGGAGGATGTGCAGCCGTCACGTCCGTCCCGACCGGCACTTGAGGACGCGCACCCGACACATCCAGCCCATCCGGCGCCGGTGGGCGTCCGGCCAACGCGTCGGGTCCGTACGTCATTTGGGAACTGGCACCCAAGCCACCAGACCCGCGCGGCGCTTGGGGACCGGCAGCCAACACACCTGATTCGCCCGACGCTTGAGGACGCACAGCCGACACGCCGGGCACGCCAGGCGATTGAGGAGCAGAAGCCAACACGCCCGTATTGTCCGGAACTTGGGCGCCATAGGCCAACAAACCAGGCACGGTGGACACTTGAGGTTCTACAGACAACAAGCCGGGACCCGATGGCACTTGAGGGACATCGGGCAACAAACCGGCTCCGCCGCCCGGAACTTGAGAACCGGTACCCAACGCACCCATGCCATCCGGCATTCGGAAACCGGCACCCAACACACTGATGCCATCCGGTACTTGAGAACCCACCCCCAACACACTGACGCCATCCGGCACTTGATGACGTGCGGCCACCGCATCCAGCCCGTCCGGCGTTTGAGGACGAGGCCGTTCGGGCCGATACGGGGGTCCGGGGGCGAAGCCTCCGGGGACGATGCCGCCGACACCGGCCAGCACCAGATCCCGCCCCGCACTCGCCTCGGCGATCCGCGCCAGCGCCCGCTCGTGCAACTGAGCAAGAGGCGGCCGGTGCCCACTGCGCAGCAGGGTCGCCACCGCCTTCATGTACGCCGCCTCGGCCGTCCCCCGCCGCCCTGACGCCGGAGGCGCAACGCGCCCGTACACCGCCGCGGTGCGCCCCGAGTCCAGCGGGCGCTCGGCCAGATGCCGCCAGACCTCCGCATCCGCGTGCAGGTCGACGACGAGCGCGGTGTCACCCGCGGAGCGCAGCCTCAGCTCCTCCCGGATCCAGTGCCAGGGCAGCGCGGTGTAGCGGACGGTGGCCGGGGTGGTGCGGGCCAGCGCGAGATGGGGCAGGTGCTGGCGGCGGTCCAGGTGCAGCTGCCCGGTGATGTACACGGTGAGCGGTCCCGGAGCGGCCGCGGCGGCGCGCAGCCGGGTGAGGACGGCCTGCGGCTCCAGCGGATCGGCGAGTTCGACCACGTTGGCGGTTTCGGTGCCGGACAGCACGGCGGGGGCCACCGCGGCCAGCACGGGAAGTACTCCGGCCGCATCCACCAGGCGTCCCCTGCCCAGCGGCGAGGCCGCCAGCAGCAGCACGGTTCCGGGCATCGTCCCCTCCCCTGTAGATCGCTCTCCAGCCAGCACCGTAACCGCTGCCGGTGCACGGGCGGGGCTCAGGACCGCAAACGTCCCTGTACGGGGCCTTCGCCCACCCGCCGCATGGCGAAGACCGTCGTGTCGTCCACCAGGTGGCCGCCGCTGTGCAGCAGGACGCCGTCGCGGACCCGGCGGACCAGGCGCCGGGGCTCGGCCAGCTGTGGGTCGACCGCAACCGCCCGGGCCAGCTCCCGGACGGGCTCGTAGAACTCCCCGGCACGGTCGCGCGCCTCGGTCACCCCGTCGGTCATCAGCAGCAGGGTCTCCTCGCGGCCCAGCGGCACCCGGCGCACCCGGGGGCGGTCGTCCGTGAGGTCGCCGAGGCCGAGGGGCAGGCCGTCGGCGCCCGGCAGGGCGCGGAGACCGTGCGGGCCGACGGCGAGGGGCGGCTCGTGGCCGAAGTTGACCAGCTCGACCGTGTCCGGGTCGTCCCGGGGGAAGCCGAGCAGGACGGCGGTGGCGAAGCGGTCCGCGTCGTCGTGGCCGAGGGCGGCGGTGTGCAGCCGGTGCCGGCGCATCCGCACCTCCAGGCGCTCGGCGACGGTCAGCAGGTCCGCCTCGTGGTAGCCGGCCTCGCG